>NZ_QVGZ01000010.1:0-97835 GCF_003603345.1 Faecalibacterium sp. AM43-5AT | reverse complement strand
CCCTGGAGGTGCACCAGATATTGAACGTCAAATCGTAAGATTTGGCGTTCTTTTTTGTTATGTAACCCCGAAAAATCGGGGCTTGCACGATCAACGCACGGTTTTTGCACGGTTGGTGTTTTCATAGGAATCCTCTGCATGGGCTGGAATTACTTTGAAATGCGTGGTAAATTTTGCATCAGGTCAGCAGAGCCAGACGGAGCTGCGCCTTTACTTCGGGGTCTGCATTCTTCAGAAGTTCCAGCAGAGCAGTCGTAGAGATGGTCGGTTCGCCTTCGGCGGGTAACTGCGCCAATATCTGCATGGATGCAGACAGACTGCCGCTGAACTTCCGGCGGGCAAACTGCCTAATTTTGGTTGATGCAGGCGTAGAATGCGTTTGGATTTTTGGCGGTCATCCGCCAGAATGGATATTTGATGATGACTGGGGTGTTGTAGCCAACGCCCAATTCCAGAAAGAGGATGCGCTGTCCCTCGTGACGGCGCAGAAATTCACTGTATCGCTCTGCCGCACGGTGCCATCCTTCGTCCTCTACAAAGGTAAGTAAAAGACGGGGTGCTGTGCATTTGTGCAGCACCCCGTCTTTTATTTGTGTTCATCTGCGCCCGGCTCATAGAGCAGCTCCAAATGCGGTGCCCATGGTTAGATAGATCTCGTCCTGCGGCAGAAGATCAATAAAATTGCGATAATAAACTATTCGCCCAGATGCCAGATGTCGCGGTCGTACTCGGCAATAGTGCGGTCGGAGGAGAACATGCCCGCTTTGGCAATATTCACCAGACACTTGCGCCGCCAGCCCTTCGGGTCGCAGGCGTAATCGCTGAGGGCCTGCCCCTTGCGCACAACGTAGGCATTGAAGTCCGGCAGGGTCTGGAACCAGTCTTTATGGATCAGCTCGTTGTGCAGGCGGGTCAGGTTTTCGGCGTGACCGGCGGCCAGCATCTCCGGGCCGGTGAGGAAGTTGATGGCGCGGCGGATGTTGGCATCGCCCTCCACCCACTGGGCGGGGTCGTAGTCGCCCACGGCGTAGCGGTGGATGACCTGATCGGAGGTCTGGCCGAAGATATAGATGTTCTCCTCGCCCACCTGCTGGCTGATCTCCACATTGGCACCGTCCATGGTGCCCAGCGTCAGCGCGCCGTTCAGCATGAACTTCATGTTGCCGGTGCCGGAAGCTTCCTTGGAGGCAAGGCTGATCTGCTCGGACAGGTCGCAGGCGGGGATGAGCTTTTCGGCGGCGGTAACGTTGTAGTTTTCCACGAACACCACCTGCAGCCACTTGGACACTTCCGGGTCTGCGGCAATGACCTTGGACAGGGTCAGCAGCGCATGGATGATGTCCTTTGCAATGATATAGGCAGGTGCCGCCTTGGCACCGAAGATGCTCACCAGCGGAGCAGCGGGCAGGTGCCCGGCCTTGATCTCGTAGTACTGATGGATGAGGTACAGCAGGTTCAGCTGCTGGCGCTTGTACTCGTGCAGGCGCTTGGACTGGATATCGAACACAGCATCGGTGTTCACGCTCACCTTTTGGGTGCGCAGCAGCCAGTCTGCCAGTGCTTCCTTGTTGGCCTTTTTCACAGCGGTCAGCTGCTCCAGCACAGCTTCGTCGTCAGCAAAAGCCAGCAGCTTTTCCAGCTCGGCGGCATCCTTGCGGAAGCCGGTGCCGATGTGCTGTTCCAGTGCGGCGGTCAGGCGGGGGTCGCATTCCAACAGCCAGCGGCGGAAGGTGATGCCGTTGGTTTTGTTGTTGAACTTTTCCGGGTACAGCTCGTAAAAGCCGTGCAGCTCGGAATTTTTCAAAATCTCGGTGTGCAGCGCCGCCACGCCGTTGGTGGAGTGGGTGAAGTGGATGTCCATGTGGGCCATGTGCACCCGGTCGTCCTTGTCAATGATGGCAAGGCTCTCGTCCTTGGTGCGGGTGCGGGCCAGTGCGTCCAGCTTTTCGATAATGGGCATCAGCTGGGGCACCACGGCATCCAGATAGGCGCGGGGCCACTTTTCCAGCGCTTCGGCCAGAATGGTGTGGTTGGTGTAGGCGCAGGTCTTTGTGACAATCTTTACGGCTTCCTCAAATTCGATGCCCTTTTCGCCCAGCAGCCGGATCAGCTCCGGGATGACCATGCTGGGGTGGGTGTCGTTGATCTGGATGGCGGCGTAGTCGGCCAGATCATGGTAATCGCAGCCCCGGGCGGCACACTCGGCCAGAATGAGCTGGGCACCGGCAGAGACCATCAGGTACTGTTGGTATACCCGCAGGCGGCGGCCTGCCTCATCGGAATCGTCCGGGTAGAGGAAGAGGGTCAGGTTCTTGTCGATGGCAGTTTTATCGAAGGCAATGCCGTCATGGACGATGCTCTCATCGATGGTGTCAAGGTCAAACAGGTTCAGGGTGTTGGTGCGGCCCTCGTAGCCGGTGACCGCCAGCTTGTACAGCCGGGCAGTGTACTCCTTGCCCGCCAGCTCCACCGGGTAGGTGATGTCGGTCTTTTCCGCCCAGCTGTGGGCGGTGAGCCACGGGTCAGGCTTTTCGTTCTGCACGCCGTCCTCAAAGGACTGATGGAACAGGCCGAAGTGATACCGCAGGCCCACGCCGTCGCCGGGCAGGTTCAGCGTTGCCAGAGAGTCGAGGAAGCAGGCAGCCAGACGGCCCAGACCGCCGTTGCCCAGAGAAGGTTCCGGCTCCACCTCTTCGATATCGGAAAGGCTCTTGCCGACGGCAGCCAGTGCATCGCGGGCTTCATCGTACAGTCCCAGATTGATGAGGTTGTTGGACAGCAGCTTGCCGATGAGAAATTCGGCGCTGATATAGTACAGCTTGCGGCCGGTGACCGGCTGCACACGGTCGGCGCTCTTCTGCCGGACGAGTTCCAGCAGCGCGAGATACAGCTCCTGATTCGTGCAGTCTGCCAGCGGCTTGCCCGTGAGATCCTGTAACGTTTCGGTAAAGCTCATAAATGCATCCTCCTTTGCTACGGAAAACAGGTTTGACATCTGTACTTCCAGATATACCACATAAAACAATCAAAATCTTGCCTAAAAAGCGCAGACTGTGGTACAATCCTATCATCGGGAGGTGAAACAATGCAAAATCAGGCATCTTTGCAGGAGACCAAGCAGCATGGTGCCGTGCGTTTTCCCTTCAATCTGTATCCCTGCACCATTCCGGGGGACTTTCCGCAGGTGGCGCTCCACTGGCAGGAGAGCATGGAGCTGGTCTTTGTCAAGCGGGGCACAGGACTGGTGCAGGTGGGCGCTGAGAGCTGCCCGGCCCGCATGGGGGACATCTTTATTTTTACGCCCGGCACTCTCCATGCCCTGCGGCAGGCCGAGGGGCAGTGCATGGAATACGAAAATATCATTTTTGAGCTGGAGCTTCTGGGTGGCGCAGAGGACCTTTGTGCCGAGAAATATCTGCTTCCGCTGCAAAGCGGGCGCTTGTCGCTGCCTGCGCGGCTGACCCCGAACGATTTGTGCTATCTGCAGGCCGCCGCCTGCCTGCGGGAGGTGGAGGATGCCAACCGCGCCAAGCTCCCCGGCTACGAGCTGCAGGTCAAGGGGGCATTGCTGCGGTTTCTTGCCCTGCTCCTTGCACAGGGCCGGCAGCGGCTTGCCGCCGAGACAGCCGACACCCAGCGGCTGAAAACGCTCCTGCAATGGCTTTCGGCCCATTATACCGAGGAACTCCGGGTCGCCGATGCCGCCGGGGTCTGCTCCTTCAGTGCCAGCCACTTCATGCGGTGGTTCCGGCAGATGACCGGGCAGAGCTTTGTGGCCTTTCTGAACGAGTACCGGCTCAACGCCGCCGCCGAAGCGCTGCAGGCCACGGATGAGACGGTTCTGACCATCGCTTCCCGGTGCGGGTTTGAGAACCTCTCCTATTTTAACCGGGCGTTCAAGGCGCACTTCGGCACGACACCCCGGGAGTACCGGAAAAAATAAGCAAAACGAGGCCGTTCTGCCTCTCTGGAAAAGAGAGGGAACGGCCTCGTTTTTTGCACATCAGATCTCCGGCGGCGGGCAGCAGCTCTCCCGTTGGATGAGCCGGTGCGGCACGATGATCTTGGTTGCCAGAAGATTCGGGTTTTCGATGTGGTTGATGGTCTGGCTGGCCGCTTCCATGCCCAGCTGGTAGGGGTTCACGTCCACGGTGGTCAGCTGTGGACTGGTGATGCGGGAGAACAGCGAGTTATTGAAGGACACGATGGAAAGGTCTTTCGGGACGCGCAGCCCCAGCTTGCCGCAGAACTGTTCCAGCACCACGGCAAGGATGTCGTCGCTGACCAGCATGGCGGTGGGGCGGTCCGGCGCGGTGAACAGGGCCTTCAGCGTTTCTTCGTAAGCATCGTTCAGGGCATCGATCTCCACGCAGTCCTCTTCGCGGGGGGTGATGCCATGCTTGAGCAGGGACATCTGGTAACCGCGTTTGCGCTCTGCCGAAAACAGCATGGCATTGCTGACACCAAAATAGGCAATGCGGCGGTGGCCCATCTCATAAAGGTAGTCGGCGGCTTCCTCTCCGGCAAGGGCGTTGTCGTTGTCGATATAGATGGTCTGGTTGGCGGACTGTGCTGCCTTGCCCACAATGACGTGGAGAAGCCCTTCGCTGCGCAGATAAGCCGCCACAGGACAGTCCTTTTTGGAATAGAGCAAAATAAACCCATCTGCCTGTGCGTTGGCCACCATGCTCTGGATGGCATCCAGCACCTCGGCATCGTCCTGCCCGGTGATGACCGTGTTCACATACCGCCGCTGATTGCAGAACTGCCCGATGCCGCGGATGATCTCCAGGTGGAATGCATTTTCGTAGACATCCCGCTGGGAGGAGGGCAGAATGATGCCGATGGTCTTGGAAAAAGCTTCTACCGGTTCGGCTTCAAAGTTCGGCTCATAGCCCAGCTGTGCCATGATGCGGCGCACCCGCTCCTTAGTGTCCCGGCTGATGGAAGGGCTGTCCTTGCAGGTGCGGGACACCGTGGAGGGGGAGACTCCCGCTGCTGCGGCGACATCCTTGATGGTAACTGCCATGATCTGTTCCTCCCTGATATAGTGGTTCTATTGTAAAGCCGTTTGCACGCAATGTCAATATTTGCGCAAAGAGTTGCGCAAATCGTGCAATGCGTCGCTCTGCGTACCTTCGACAATTTTCACAAATAATCCTTTGCTCGATTGTAGAAAACGTAGAAAGTTTATTTTTGACATAAAAACTCTTGTAAAAATTGCAGAGTTGGATTGTTCTTGTTGCGTAAAGTTACGCAAACCTAATGCAATGATTGCGCAAAACAATGCAAAAAAGAATAAGGAGGAACATCATGGCAACAACAAAAGCGGCTCCGGGCAAAAAGGGGCTCATCAACTTCGACTTTTTACAAAAGCTGGGCAAGGTGCTGATGACGGTCATCGCCGTCATGCCCGCTGCTGGTCTGATGATCAGTCTGGGCAAGCTGGTGCAGATGGGCGGCGGCGACATCGCAGCAGTCATGACCATTGGCACCACCATGGAGAACATCGGCTGGGCAGTCATCAACAACCTGCACATCCTGTTCGCCGTGGCCATCGGCGGCAGCTGGGCAAAGGAGCGTGCCGGCGGTGCCTTCGCGGCAGTGCTGGCATTTGCCCTCATCAATGTGATCACCGGCAACATCTTCGGCGTTACCAGCGCCATGCTGGCAGACCCCAATGCCGTGACCCACACCCTGTTCGGGCAGGAGATTGCCGTCAACGGCTACTTTACCTCCGTTCTGGGTGCTCCGGCCCTGAACATGGGCGTGTTTGTGGGTATCATTGCCGGCTTTGTGGGCGGTGTGGCTTACAATAAATACTATAACTTCCGCAAGCTGCCGGATGCACTGGCTTTCTTCAACGGCAAGCGCTTCGTGCCCATGGTGGTCATTGCCTACTCGGTGGTCATTTCCATCGTGCTGTCGCTGTTCTGGCCTGTCGTCCAGACCGGCATCAACAACTTCGGCATCTGGATCGCCAACTCTTCCGAGACCTCTCCCGTTCTGGCTCCGTTCATCTATGGCACGCTGGAGCGTCTGCTGCTGCCCTTCGGTCTGCACCACATGCTGACCATCCCCATGAACTACACCTCCTTCGGCGGCACCTACACCATCGCCACCGGCGTCAATGCAGGCAGTCAGGTATTTGGTCAGGACCCGCTGTGGCTGGCATGGGCCAACGACCTCATCAACTTCAAGAAGGCCGGTGACATGGCTGCTTACAACAACCTGCTGGCTACCGTTACCCCCGCCCGCTTCAAGGTAGGCCAGATGATCGGTGCTACCGGTCTGCTGCTGGGCATTGCACTGGCCATGTACCGCCGTGCGGATGCCGACAAGCGCGCAAACTATAAGTCCATGTTCATTTCCACCGCACTGGCCGTGTTCCTGACCGGTGTCACCGAGCCGCTGGAATTCATGTTCATGTTCTGCGCCATGCCGCTGTACATCGTGTACGCACTGTTGCAGGGCTGTGCTTTCGCCATGGCAGGCATCATCCATCTGCGCCTGCACTCCTTCGGCAATCTGGAATTCATCACCCGCATCCCCATGTCCCTGCAGGCCGGTCTGGGCGGCGATATCATCAACTTTGTGATCTGCGTGATCGCATTCTTTGCCATCGGCTACGTTGTGGCTTACTTCATAATCGGCAAGCTCAATCTGGCAACGCCGGGCCGTCTGGGCAACTACACCGATGACAACGCGGACGATTCCGCTGCCGACGCAAAGACCGAGAAGAAGGCCGACAAAAAGGCCGACAACGGTCAGGCCGAGCGCATCATCGCCCTGCTGGGCGGCCGTGAGAACATCGTGCTGGTGGATGCCTGCATGACCCGTCTGCGCGTTACCGTGAAAGACCCCGCCAAGGTGGCCGACCTTGCCGCATGGAAGGCTGAGGGTGCCCTGAGCCTGCTGGTGAAGGGCGACGGCATTCAGGCTGTGTACGGCCCCAAGGCAGACGTTCTGAAATCTGATATCAACGATATTCTGTAAAAAACTATGAAACTGCTGACTTTGAATACCCACAGCCTCATCGAGCCGGACTATGAGGCCAAGCGGGAGATCTTTGTAAAATTCATCGCAGCGGAGCAGCCGGAGGTGTTCGCCCTGCAGGAGGTGAACCAGACCGCCGCCGCTCCGCTGCTGGGGGACGCTCCGGCGGGGTACTATTCCTGCCCTGGCAATAGGGTGCCGCTGAAAGCGGACAACCACGCCGCAGCGGTGGCCCGGATGCTGGAAGAGCGGGGCGTGCACTACTACTGGAGCTGGCTCCCGGCAAAGGTCGGCTACGATATTTACGATGAGGGCGCGGCGGTGTTCAGCCGTGCGCCCATCACCGCCGCCGAAAACCTGCTGCTGAGCAAAACAAACGATTACAGCAACTGGAAGACCCGCCGCACACTGGGCATCTGTGCAGGAGATGTCTGGTATTATACGGTGCATCTGGGCTGGTGGAAGGACGAAGTGGAGCCGTTCGCTGCCCAGTGGGAAACGCTGTCGCGGGCGGCTGGCGCAAAAAAGACCGCCTTTCTGCTGGGCGACTTCAACAGCGAAGCGGATGTGCGGGGGGAGGGCTACGACCTTGTCCTCCGCAGCGGCTGGCAGGACACCTATCGTCTGGCGCAGGAGCGGGACGAGGGCTACACCGTTGTGCAGGCCATTGATGGCTGGAGGGATGCCCCGGACGCGGCGGCAAAAAAGCGCATCGACCAGATCTGGTGCTCCAAAGCGGTGCCCGTAAAAAGCAGCCGGGTCGTGTTCAACGGCCTGCGGGAGCCGCAGGTATCGGACCATGCAGGTATTTTGATCGAGTTATAAAGGAAGGTAAACGAAGATGCAGAGAAGTGCAGGCATTTTGCTGCCCATCAGCAGTCTGCCGTCCCCTTACGGCATCGGCTGCTTCTCGCAGGAGGCGTACGACTTTGTGGACTGGCTCAAGGAAGCCGGGCAGACCTACTGGCAGATCCTGCCGCTGGGTGTTACCAGCTACGGCGACAGCCCCTATCAGAGCTTTTCCGCCTTTGCGGGCAATCCGTATTTCATCAGTCTGGATGCACTGGTGGAGGAAGGGGTGCTGACGGCCGACGAGTGCAAAAAGGCAAACTTCGGCCGCAAGGCAGATGACATCAACTACAGCCGCCTGTACACCGAGCGCGGCCGTCTGCTGCGGCTGGCGTACTCCCGCAGCGACATCGGCCACAACGAAGCGTTTACAGCGTTCTGTGAGAAAAACAAGTGGTGGCTGGATGATTTTGCCCTGTTCATGGCGGTGAAGGACCGCTTTGAGGGCAAGCCGTGGATCGAGTGGGCCGAGGACATCCGTCTGCGCTGGCAGCCTGCCATGGACTACTACCGCCGGGAGCTGTATTTTGAGGTGGAGTACCACAAGTATCTCCAGTTCAAGTTCGATGAGCAGTGGCGCAGGCTGAAAGCCTACGCCAACAGCAAAGGCATCCGGATCATCGGCGATATCCCCATCTATGTGGCGCTGGATTCGGCGGATGCATGGGCAAACCCGGGGCTGTTCCAGCTGGACGGGGAAAATCTGCCCACGGCGGTGGCGGGCGTTCCTCCGGATGGATTTTCGCCCACCGGTCAGCTCTGGGGCAATCCGCTCTACCGCTGGGAAGCCCACCGCGAAACCGGCTATCAGTGGTGGATCACCCGCCTGTGGTACTGCTTTGAGCTGTACGACGTGGTGCGCATCGACCACTTCCGCGGCTTCGATGAGTATTTCTCCATCCCCTACGGCAGCGAGACCGCGGCAGAGGGCCACTGGGAGAAAGGCCCCGGCATCGAGCTGTTCCGTGCCGTGGAGCAGGCATTGGGCAAGCGGGAGATCATTGCGGAGGATCTTGGTTATATGAGCGAGACGGTGCGTCAGCTGGTGCGGGACAGCGGTTTCCCCGGCATGAAGGTGCTGGAATTTGCCTTTGACTCCCGCGACACCGGCAGTGCCAGCGACTATCTGCCCCACAACTACCCGGTGAACAGCGTGGCCTATACCGGCACCCATGACAACGAGACGCTGGTATCGTGGTACCAGACCGTCACCGATGCCGAGCGCGCCATGGTGCGGGACTACCTGTACGACTACGCCACCCCGGAAGAGCAGCTCTATAAAAGCATGATCGCACTGATCTTGCGCAGCGCAGCGGCGAGTTGCATCGTTCCCATGCAGGACTGGCTGGGGCTGGACAATTCTGCCCGCATCAATCAGCCCTCCACCGTGGGCCAGAACTGGCGCTGGCGGCTGAAAAAGACCCAGCTGACAAAGAAGCTTCAAAAGGAGATCTGCCTGCTGACCACCCGCTATGGCCGAAAAAACTGGGCGTGACAGGATAGTGTTCTGGACTTGATTTTGGAAAGTTTATTGCAGAATAATGGCAGAAGTAATACTTATTCAAAAATAAAATGACAAAGAGCAAATAAAAAAGTACAGAATATGGATCGGGACGCGTGACTTTTAATTTTGACAAAAATCAAGGAAGGACTTTGTATAACTTTACAAAACAAGAAAATACAGCGGCAAAAAGTTGTTGCGATTTTCGGATTGAAAGCAATAACGGAAAACGCTATACCTTAAGCATCAAAGGCAAAGACGCTTCGCGAGAGATCGCAAAGCGTCTTTTTGTATATCTAAAACCACTCGCCAGGCGGGTGGTTCGATAAAGATTATATCGGTGAGTAATAAAACTCAAACGAAGAATTTTGGAATAGTAGAAGCTATATTGTATGAGTACTAATTAAAGTTTGCGAGTTATGAAGCTCGTAGAGCGACTTAAAATCAATAAAAGCGCACTTTGCAAAATTTCAGAAGAACCTATCCGATAATTCGTTGGCAACTGACAATGTCTATCTTGTGCGTTTGACGCATGGTCAAGAATAGAGGGCTATGCCCGCATAGGAAAAACCACCAGCTCGGCTGGTGGATGTTTATTCTTTTTGACATGTGCCGCGGGATGCTTTATAATAAGAATGATTTCAGATGTCTGCGGGGCGGTGCGCCCTGCGGTAAAATTACGGCAAGCAAAAAAGGGAACTGCTATGAGAGAAGAAAAGGCCAGCGCATTGCCGCTGCTGCTGGACGTGCGCAGAATGGACGAAAATAACCGGGCTTACGCCTACCGTATGCTGCGCAAAAATATTATGACCTTGCAGCTGCAGCCGGGCTGTCAGCTGAGCGAGGCCGAACTGTGCGAGCAGCTGGCCATGAGCCGCACACCGGTACACGAAGCGCTGATGATGCTGAAAAGCGAGTGGCTTGTGGATGTTCTGCCGCAGCGCGGCAGCATTGTGTCCAAGATCAGCGTTCCATACCTGAACGAAGGCTTTGCCATGCGCCGCATTCTGGAACCGGCGCTGCTGCGCGGGCTGGCCGGAAAGCTGACAAGGGAACAGCTGAACGAATTTCAGGAACTGCTGAACCGGCAGAACGAAGACCTTTATCTGGATCGGGATGCAGCAGATGACTTCTTCATCTCGCTGGATAACGACTTCCACAGGCTTTTGTACCACGATTCCGGCTACGACCGCATCTGGGAGGCCATGCACAACGTTACTTCCCATATGGACCGTGTGCGGTATCTGGACTCGGCCCTTTGCCGGGGAAATATTGCCTCGGTGCAGAAAGAGCACGAGCAGATCTTTGGCTACCTGCGGGACGGCCTGCCGCTGGACGTGGATGTAGAAGCCCTGTTTGAGCATCACCTTGGCATGTACCGTGAGAATTTCCAGAAGATATTGGAACGGTTCCCGGATTTCTTTGTACGGACATAAACCAAAAAGAGCACCCGCTGCTGACCCTTACAAGGCCATGGCAGGGGGCGCTTTTTTGGTTCAATACGGATACGGTTTTACGCCGGGCTGCGGAGATCAATTTACGACGGCAGTGTTTCTGATGGATTTTGCACCAGAAATACTGCTTTTTCTGTTCAAAACCCGGAAAAACAGCAGTTTGTGTCCTTGAATTGCCCGAAAAACTTGCAGGAATGCAGGTTTTTGTGGTAATATTTAAGATATGTTCCCGTTGAGGGGAAGAAAGAGAGGGGTAATCAAATGATCAATATCTGCATCATTGCCACCATTGTGATCTATCTGGTGGGAATGCTGCTGGTTGGCTTTGTCTACAGCAAATCCAACGAGGACAGCAGCGATTTCTACCTCGGCGGCCGCACGATGGGCCCGCTGGTCACGGCTATGAGCGCCGAAGCCAGCGATATGTCCAGCTGGCTGCTGATGGGTATGCCGGGCCTTGCATATCTCACCGGCATCGCGTCGCCGGGCTGGACGGCCATCGGCCTTGCTGTGGGCACATGGCTCAACTGGCTCATCGTGGCCCGCCGCCTGCGCCGCTACTCGGCCAATCTGGATGCCATCACGGTGCCGCAGTTCCTTTCCCTGCGGTTCCATGACCAGCGCAACCTGCTCAACGCGCTGGGCGCGGTCATTATCATCGTGTTCTTCATCCCGTACACCGCTTCCGGCTTTGCCGCCTGCGGCAAGCTGTTCAACAGCCTGTTTGGCGTGGATTACATGGCGGCCATGATCCTGTCCGCTGTGGTCATTGTGGGCTACACCATCATGGGCGGCTTCCGCGCGGTGTCTACCACCGACCTGATCCAGTCCATCGTCATGAGCATGGCGCTGATCGCAGTGCTGATGTATGGTGTCAGCGTGGCAGGCGGCTGGGACGTGGTTCTGGACAACGCCCGCAGCCTGCCCGGCTACCTGACCATGGCTGCAAGCCACAATGCGGCAGACAACACCGCCACCTCCTACAGTCTGCTGGACATCGTATCCACGCTGGCATGGGGTCTGGGCTACTTCGGCATGCCCCACATCCTGCTGCGCTTCATGGCCATTGAGGACGAAAAGAAGCTGGTGCTCAGCCGCCGCATTGCAAGCGTGTGGGTGGTCATTGCCATGACCGCTTCCATCGTCATCGGCATGGTGGGTCTGGGCATGACCAAGGCGGGCGCGCTGGAGTTCCTGAGCGGCTCTTCCAGCGAGACCCTGATCGTGCGCGTGGCCAGCCTGATCGCCCAGCACGGCGTGCTGGCAGCCATTCTGGCAGGCCTGATCCTTGCCGGCATCCTTGCCGCTACCATGTCCACCGCCGACAGCCAGATGCTGGCAGCGGCCTCCAGCGTATCCCAGAACATCCTGCAGGAGTTCGGCCACATGAAGCTGACCGAGAAGCAGAGCCTGTTCGCTGCCCGCCTGACCATCATCTGCATCAGCGTGGTGGGCGTGGTGCTGGCCCGCGACCCCAACTCCAGCGTGTTCGGCATCGTCAGCTTTGCATGGGCTGGCTTTGGCGGCTCCTTTGGCGCAGTGGTGCTGTGCTCCCTGTTCTGGAAGCGCTGCAACTGGCAGGGCGCACTGGCCGGTATGCTCTCCGGCGGCCTGATGGTCTTTGTATGGAAGTACATCATCAGCCCGCTGGGCGGCGTGTTTGGCATCTACGAGCTACTGCCCGCCTTCCTGACTTCTCTGGTGGTGTGCGTGGTGGTCAGCCTGCTCACCCCGGCACCCTCGGCAGAGATCGAGGCAGAGTTCGACGCTGCAAAGTAAAAAACGATGGGGAATGCCCTCCGCTGTGCTCTGGGCATAGCAGCGAAAAATGATGGATCCTTATGCAAAAGAGCAAAGCCTGCGGGCTTTGCTCTTTTGCTTTTTCACGGATGGGGTCGGAGAGGGAAGTGACATTTAATTCAAAAGGATCAGCCATGCTTCGCAGCATGGAAGCAGAAATCCAAAACAGAAAAAGAACAGAAGATCCAGCACGAGCCGCATCAGACGGGTAAGAGGCGTGCCGAAAGACATGGCATGAATGATAAAAAGATTCACCTCACCCCAGCGCCGGTAGTAACCGGTTTGCTCAAAATTGTTCCAGAGCTCAAGAGATAGAAATTCAAATCCGGCAAACAATGGAAAAATGACCAGGGAGGATATCCAGCCGTCGGCCTGAAGCGAACCATCGCTGAGAGTCCGCCAGTGCACAGCTAATCTGCCTGGACAGGCAAAAATTCCCCACAGGGCAAGTGCAATGCTTAATGCAAGAAGAGCAGTACGCACAGAATGCCAGTCTACAGTGTGCTGGCGGCGCAGCATGGTGAAAAAATCTTCCAGAGGAACGGGAGGAGTGTCATCTTTTTGACGGGAGTCATGACAGTGCATCAGGTCAGCGAGGGTCAGGCCCAGCACATCGGCCAGCGGCTCCAGCGTGTTGATGTCTGGCAGCCCGATGCCGCGTTCCCAGCGGCTGACGGCTTTATCCGTAACGTGAAGCTGCTGAGCCAGTTCGGCCTGCGTCATGTTCCGCTCCCGGCGCACTTGTGCAAGGAATGCACCAAATTCTTTTGCATCCATTCTGCTCACATCCTTTTCCACAGGATAACACAGGAATGTGGAAAATACAACCGACGGAACGTTTACCTGCCGGTCTGCAGAACAAAAAGGACGTGCTCCCTTGCGGGAACACGTCCTTTTTTATCGCTTCAGTATCAGGCGGAAATCAGCTTACAGCTGGGGGCCGGCAGAGACCAGAGCCTTGCCGTGCTCGTTGCCCTCGTACTTCTTGAAGTTCTTGATGAAGCGGCTTGCCAGATCCTTGGCCTTCTCTTCCCACTGGGAAGCGTCAGCATAGGTGTCGCGAGGATCCAGAATGCCGGTGTCCACGCCGTTCAGCACGGTGGGAACCTCGAAGTCGAAGTAGGGGATCTTCTTGGTGGGCACATTGTTGATGTCGCCGTTCAGGATGGCATCGATGATGCCGCGGGTATCCTTAATGGAGATGCGCTTGCCGGTGCCGTTCCAGCCGGTGTTGACCAGATAAGCCTTGGCACCGCTCTTCTGCATCTTCTTGACCAGCTCCTCAGCATACTTGGTGGGGTGCAGCTCCAGGAAGGCCTGGCCGAAGCATGCAGAGAAGGTGGGGGTGGGCTCGGTGATGCCGCGCTCGGTGCCTGCCAGCTTTGCAGTGAAGCCGGACAGGAAGTAGTACTGGGTCTGCTCGGGGCTCAGGATGGAGACCGGGGGCAGAACGCCGAATGCGTCAGCAGACAGGAAGATGACGTTCTTTGCAGCGGGTGCAGAAGAAATGGGGCGGACGATGTTCTTGATGTGGTTGATGGGGTAGGACACACGGGTGTTCTCGGTAACGCTCTTATCAGCGAAATCGATGTGGCCCTCGGCATCCAGAGAGACGTTCTCCAGCAGAGCGTTGCGCTTGATGGCGTTGTAGATATCGGGCTCGGAGTCCTTATCCAGGTTGATGACCTTTGCGTAGCAGCCGCCCTCGAAGTTGAACACGCCGTTGTCGTCCCAGCCGTGCTCGTCATCGCCGATCAGCAGACGCTTGGGATCGGTGGACAGGGTGGTCTTGCCGGTGCCAGACAGACCGAAGAAGATAGCGGTGTTCTCGCCGTTCAGGTCGGTGTTGGCAGAGCAGTGCATGGAAGCCATGCCCTTCAGCGGCAGGAAGTAGTTCATCATGGAGAACATGCCCTTCTTCATCTCGCCGCCGTACCAGGTGTTCACGATGACCTGCTCCTTGCTGGTGATGTTGAACACAACAGCAGTCTCAGAGTTCAGGCCCAGCTCCTTGTAGTTCTCAACCTTGGCCTTGGATGCGTTGTAGACAACGAAGTCGGGCTCAAAGTTCTCCAGCTCCTCAGCGGTGGGCTTGATGAACATGTTGGTGACGAAGTGTGCCTGCCATGCAACTTCCATGACAAAGCGGATGGCCATGCGGGTATCCTTGTTGGCACCGCAGAATGCATCCACCACGTACAGGCGCTTGTTGGACAGCTCCTTCTGAGCGATGGCCTTCACAGCAGCCCATGCTTCCTGAGAAGCGGGGTGGTTGTCGTTCTTGTACTCGTCGGAAGTCCACCACACGGTGTCCTTGGAGTTCTCGTCCATAACGATGAACTTGTCCTTGGGAGAACGGCCGGTGTAGATGCCGGTCATAACGTTCACAGCACCCAGCTCGCTGACCTGGCCCTTTTCGTAGCCTTCCAGACCGGGCTTGGTCTCTTCCTCGAACAGCTGCTCGTAGGAGGGGTTGTACACGATCTCAGTCGTGCCGGTAATGCCATACTTGGTAAGATCCAACTTTGCCATATTCGCTATACCTCTACTTTCGTTTGATCCATACGTCCTGTATAGGGCACAGCGTTTCCCGGCGGGCCGGGCGCTGCGCAGAAGGCTTGCAGTTTGTAAATGCAAATTCTCCTGTTTACCATTATACATAAAAGCCTTGCAAAATCAATAAATAAACCGTACTATTTGCAGAAAAGAAACAAATTTCATTAAGAAATTTATCTGCCTGAAACAATTTCAGGAAACAAAAGCAGGGGGCGAGACCTGAAAAAATAAGGTGGAACAGCGGGAAAACAATTTTTTGATAAAATTTTGACGATCCGGGATGCATGGCGGGATGCATGAAAAAACCGAGCGCAAAAACGGCCCTTCCCACAAAACGGCGCGGCGGGGAAGAGCAAAACAGAATCCACAGCCCGATTTGTGCAAAATTTACGAGATTTTGACGATTTTCATGGCAAAGAAGTTTTGCCTGTGGTATACTGTGTCTGACAAAAGGACAGCCCCGCTTTTTCTGTGTGCTGCATATAAAAAGGAAAAAGATCATGAAGACCATTTACATCCTGCTCACCCGGTCGGGTACGCTGCTTTCAAACCTCGTTTACGCCGTTACCGGTGCAAATTATACCCACGCTTCGCTGGCTTTTGACGAAGACCTGAGCTGCCTGTACAGCTCTACCCGCAAAAACGGCTATACCATGTTCCCGGCAGGGCCCAGCAGGGAATACCTGAACCGGGGCGTGTTCCGTCTGCGGGAGAACGTGCCCTGCGCACTGTATGCGCTGGATGTGAGCGATGAAGCCTACACCCGTGCCCGCCGCCGTGCCGAGCACATGATGGCCCACGGCAGACTTTACCAGTTCAACGTTATCGGTCTTGCGCTCTGCGGGATGCATATCCGCTGGAAGCGCCGCCGGCACTATTTCTGCTCCCAGTTCGTCAGCGAGGTGCTGGAAAAGAGCGGTGCCATGGAGCTGCCCAAGCACAGCACCCTGATGCACCCGAACGACTACACCCGGCTGGAAGAGCTGCGGTGCGTATACAAGGGTACACTGGCCGGCCTGCCGCAGCGCCAGCAGATGGAATTTGACCAGAACGATACGGTGATCGGCGTATATCTGGGGCTGGCGCTGGGCCTGTTCCACACCGGCGCGGCCCGGGTGCGGGAGATTTTTTGAAAAAATTGAATTTTTGTGTTGACAAAGCAGGCGTGCTATGCTAAAATAGCCAAGTCGGGAGCGAACACCCGATGCAAAATGGACGTATGGCCCGTTGGTCAAGCGGTTAAGACAGAGGCCTCTCACGCCTTTAACATCGGTTCGATTCCGGTACGGGTCACCATTTTATAGTAGTAAAACGGTCATGTGCCGTTTTATATAGATGCCTCTTTAGCTCAGTCGGTTAGAGCACCTGACTGTTAATCAGGGTGTCGCCTGTTCGAGTCAGGCAAGAGGCGCCAGCAAAGCGATGGAAGTTTTCCATCGCTTTTTTCTTTTTCTCCGGTCGCTTTTGTTGACAGAAAATGCGAGGCGGGATATACTTAAAATAATAAGCGAAACAGGAGGAAACTCCTTCCGTCATTGCCTACGGCAATGCCACTGCTCCCCCTTTTGTCACTTGCGTGACATCTTCCCCCGGCCGGGGGAAGTCTTTCTCATTGAGGGAGGCTTTGGCAAAACCGGAAACTTGGCCGCACTGCCAAAGGCCCCATCTCCGAGGGGGCTGGCACGGCGTAAGCCGTGACTGGGGGAGTTTGCCCTTTGAAAAAGGAGAACATCATGAAAAAAATCATTCTGACCGGCGACCGCCCCACCGGCCGCCTGCATGTGGGCCATTATGTCGGTTCCCTGAAGGAGCGGGTGCGCCTGCAGAACTCCGGCGAGTACGATGAGATTTACGTTATGATCGCCGATGCACAGGCCCTGACCGATAACGCCGACAACCCGGAAAAGGTGCGCCAGAACATCCTGCAGGTGGCGCTGGATTATCTGGCCTGCGGCATCGACCCCGCCAAGACCCATATTTTCATCCAGTCCATGGTGCCGGAATTGACTGAGCTGAGCTTCTACTATATGAACCTCGTCACCGTGAGCCGCCTGCAGCGCAACCCCACCGTCAAGAGCGAGATCCATATGCGCAACTTTGAGACCAGCATCCCGGTGGGCTTCTTCTGCTACCCCATCAGTCAGGCGGCGGACATCACCGCTTTCCACGCCACCACCGTGCCTGCCGGTGAGGACCAGAAGCCCATGATCGAGCAGTGCTGCGAGATCGTGCGCAAATTCAACGCCGTTTACGGCGATACCCTGACCGAGCCGGAGATCGTGCTGCCCCAGAACGCCGCCTGCCTGCGTCTGCCCGGCACCGACGGCAAGGCCAAGATGAGCAAGAGCCTTGGCAACTGCATCTACCTGTCCGAGGAACCGGAGGACATCAAAAAGAAGGTCATGTCCATGTACACCGACCCCAACCACCTGCGTGTGCAGGACCCCGGCAAGGTGGAGGGCAACCCGGTGTTCATCTATCTGGACGCCTTCTGCCGTCCGGAGCACTTTGCAGAGTTCTGGCCGGAATACCAGAACCTCGACGAGGTGAAGGCGCACTACCAGCGCGGCGGTCTGGGCGACGTGAAGGTGAAAAAGTTCCTGAACAGCGTCATGCAGGCCGAGCTGGAGCCCATCCGCACCCGCCGCAAGGAGTGGGAGCAGCGCCTGCCCGAGGTGGTGGAGATCCTGAAGGAGGGCAGCGCCTACGCGGAAAAGACTGCCGCCGCCACGCTGGCCGAGGTGCGCAAGTCCATGCGCATCGATTACTTCGAGAACGACAACCTGTTGAAATAAAATCTATGAGAGTGTCCGGGATGCCGCAGGCGTTCCGGACACTCTTTTTATAGTTTACGAAAATTGCATAGAAAATGCGGTCAAACTGTGTTAAAATAGGGGCAATAAGTACAGAAAGCCCCCGCTCTGGGGGCGAGAGGAAAAAGGAAAATCACCATGCAAAAGACCATCTGGATCACTGGCGCAAGCTCCGGCATCGGGCAGGAGTTTGCACGCCGCTATGCAAAGCTGGGCTGCCGGCTCATCCTGACTGCCCGCCGCACCGACCGGCTGGAAGCGCTGGCCGCAAAACTGGGCACGCCCTGCCGCATCCTGCCTGCCGATCTTGCAAAGGAAGAGGACTGCCAGCGCCTTTTCAAGGAGCTGGAGGGGGAGACCATTGATATCTTTATCAACAACGCGGGCTTTGGCGTGTGCGGCAGCTATCTGGAGACCGACGACGCCCGGGAAGAGGAAATGATCCGGGTGAATGTGGAAGCCATGGCGCGGCTGTTCCGCTTTGCAGTGCGCAGGATGCACGCGGCAGGCGGCGGCACCATCCTGAACGTGGCATCCTCGGCGGGGCTGCTGCCCGGCGGGCCCTATATGGCGGGCTACTATGCCAGCAAGGCCTATGTGGTCAGCCTGACCCGGGGCGTTGCCCGGGAGCTGCAGGAGCTGCACAGCCCGGTCTACGTGTGTGCGCTCTGCCCGGGGCCGGTGGATACCGAGTTCAACGACCGGGCAGGGGTGGTGTTTGCCCTCAAGGGCATCACGCCGGAGTTCTGCGTACAGGAAGCCATGCACGGCATGATGCACCGCAGGATCATCATCGTGCCCTCGGCCTTTATGCGGGCATGCACCACGGCGCAGAAGCTGCTGCCTGCCTCCTTGCTGATGCCCATTGTGGCACGGCAGCAGAAAAAGAAGCTGGGATGATATTCTGGATGGCTTAATATGGCTCTTGTCAACAAGCCCAAATTTTTCCGCCGAAATTGTGCGCACTGCTAATGACTGAAACCGTGTATACAAGAAAAAACCGGTTTTTTGCAGCTTTGCACGACTTTTCACGAAAAAATTTCCCGGAAAATTAAAAATACAGCAAAAATGCAGAAGAAAATGCCTTGACAGAGCCCAAAAAGAATGTTACCCTGTATACAAGAAGGACGCTAAAATCGAGAGTTCGGCTTTTTGAGCGTCCTGCAGAGCAAAAACGGGGCTTCCCCGCAAAGGAACAATTTGATTGGAGGACTCTATTATGGCACAGTGCACTCCCAAATCTTTTGATCTGACCGGCAAGGTCGCGCTGATCACCGGCGCATCCTACGGCATTGGCATGGCAATTGCAAAGGCAATGGCAGCCAATGGCGCTACCATCGTGTTCAACGACATCAAGCAGGAGCTGGTGGATAAGGGCATCGCTGCTTACGCAGAAGCAGGCATCAAGGCTCACGGCTACGTCTGCGACGTGACCGATGAGGATGCCGTCAACGCCATGGTGGCAAAGATCACCGAGGAAGTTGGCCACATCAACATTCTGGTCAACAACGCCGGTATCATCAAGCGCATCCCCATGACCGAGATGAGCGCTGCACAGTTCCGTCAGGTCATCGATGTTGACCTGAACGCTCCCTTCATCGTGGCAAAGGCCATCATCCCCGACATGATCGCACAGGGCGGCGGCAAGATCATCAACATCTGCTCCATGATGAGCGAGCTGGGCCGTGAGACCGTCTCCGCCTACGCTGCAGCCAAGGGCGGCCTGAAGATGCTCACCAAGAACATCGCTTCCGAGTACGGCGCATACAACATCCAGTGCAACGGCATTGGACCCGGCTACATCGCTACTCCGCAGACCGCACCTCTGCGCGAGATCCAGCCCGACGGCAGCCGTCATCCCTTCGACCAGTTCATTGTTGCCAAGACCCCCGCAGGCCGCTGGGGCGAGGCAGAGGATCTGGGCGGACCTGCTGTCTTCCTGGCATCCGAGGCTTCTGACTTTGTCAATGGCCTGATCCTGTACGTCGATGGCGGCATTCTGGCTTACATCGGCAAGCAGCCCCAGTAATGGCTGAGGATCTCCCAAAGGACTGAGCACGGCGGCAGCCGGGCAGGCTTTGCCTGCTGGCTGCCGCTTTTTGTATTTGTATGGGAAAGGATGTTGTGTTATAATGGAAAAACAGCATAAAGACGCAGTATGGGTGCCCCATGCCGAGATCGAGCCGGAGGTATGCGGCAAGGGCGTAAAGCGCCGCATTCTGGCCTACAGCAAGGATGCGATGTGCGTGGAAAATACCTTTGAGACCGGCGGTGTGGGTGCCATGCACTGCCACCCGCACACGCAGGTCACCTACATCGTTTCCGGCCGCTACCGCTTTACCATCGGCGACGAGACCCGCGAGGTGGGCCCCGGCGACACCCTGCTCAAGCAGGACGGCGTGATGCACGGCTGTGTGTGTCTGGAAGGCGGCGTGATGCTGGACTTCTTTACCCCCATGCGCGAGGACTTTGTATAACACCTGCATCTGCAGGGAAGAAAAATAAGAAGGAGAATCATAAACCTATGAAAATTGCACTCATCAACGAGAACAGTCAGGCCGCAAAGAACGGCATCATTGAAACTGCCCTGAAAAAGGTAGTGGAACCCATGGGCCACGAGGTGGTCAACTACGGCATGTACGCTGCCGACGATGCTGCCCAGCTGACCTATGTGCAGTGCGGCATTCTGGCTGCCATCCTGCTGAACAGCGGCGCAGCCGATTACGTCATCACCGGCTGCGGCACCGGCGAGGGTGCCATGCTGGCCCTGAACAGCTTCCCCGGCGTGATCTGCGGACATGTGGAGGACCCTGTGGATGCCTACACCTTTGCCCACGTGAACGACGGCAACGCCGTTGCCATGCCGTTTGCCAAGGGCTTCGGCTGGGGCGGTGAGCTGAACCTTGAGTACTGCTTCGAGAAACTGTTCGGCTTCGGCCACGGTCAGGGCTACCCCAAGGAGCGCGTGGAGCCTGAGCAGCGCAACAAGAAGATCCTGGACGGCGTGCGTGCCGCTACCTTCAAGCCGCTGATCGAGTGCCTGAAGAGCATCGATCAGGACCTGCTGAAGGGCGCTGTGGCCGGTGCAAAGTTCAGCGAGCTGTTCTTCGCCTCCTGCAAGGACGAGGAGCTGGCAGCATACGTCAAGACGCTGCTGTAAGAGGATGCTGCTATGGGCTGGCTTTATCATCTGAACGCAGGCATTACCCATGGACTGGAAGGCTTTCTGGAGACCGCAGTGCCCATGATCGCGGGCCTTGCCGAAGTGATCGGTCTGTTCATCATCGTCACCAGTCTTATCAAGGCCACCTACCACTATGTGCAGGCGACCTTCTTCCATGACCACCATGATTTCCACCACGAGATGAGCAGCGGCCTGACCACGGCGCTGGAATTCCTGATGTCGGCGGAGATCGCAAAGACCTTCCTTTTGCAGAATCTGGAGTCGGTGGTGCCGTTGGCTGCTACCTTTGCACTGCGCGCCATGATGAGCTTGATGCTGCACTGGGAAATGCAGGGCGGACACCGCTCCGGCCGCAAAAAAGCGGAAAACGACACAGAAGCGGAAAAGAATGACTAGTGCGCAGCTGAAAACAAAGTTTTGCCAAACTTTTGCCGTGATAACTTTCTTTGCGTTGTGAAAAACGTAAAACCTTGACATGAGCCCTTGACACTTTTGCACAAAGGGACTATACTCTTGCCATCGAAAGCAAAGGCGCTGACGGAAGAGATTCCGCCAGCGCCTTTTGTGTTTTCGGGGATATTGCCGCTCGGGGGAAGATAGAGGGTCTCCTGAGTGCAAATGAAGCGTTCCTGCGTGCGATCGGCACGGGGAACACCGCACACGCCAAAAGGTTCTGGTGGCCTTGCGGCATCACATTCGTGGGAGGTATGAAAAGTTATGTTCAGCTCCATCAACACCTGTTGGACGCTCGTGGGAGCGTTCCTCGTCTACTTCATGCAGGCGGGCTTCGCCTTGTGCGAAGCCGGTTTCACCCGTGCCAAGAACACCGGTAATATTCTGATGAAGAATATGATGGACTTCTGCATCGGCACCCCGTGCTACTGGATCATCGGCTTTGGCCTGATGTTCGGCGGCACCGGCGCACTGATCGGCGGCTTCGACCCGTTCATTCAGGGCGATTACAGCCATCTGGGTCTGGATATCCCGCTGTGGGTCTACATCGTGTTCCAGACCGTGTTCTGCGCAACGGCTGCCACCATCGTTTCCGGCTCCATGGCCGAGCGCACCAACTTCAAGGCTTACTGCGTTTATTCTGCTGCGATCTCGCTGGTGGTCTACCCCATCTGCGGCCACTGGATGTGGGGCGGCGGCTGGCTGCAGAGCATGGGCTTCCATGACTTTGCAGGCTCTGCAGCAGTCCACAATGTGGGCGGTGTCATCGCTCTGCTGGGCGCATGGATGCTGGGTCCCCGCATCGGCAAGTACGACAAGAACGGCAAGCCTCACGCCATTCCCGGCCACAACCTGACCGCCGGTGCTCTGGGCGTGTTCATCCTGTGGTTCTGCTGGTTCGGCTTCAACGGCGGCTCTTCTCTGAGCCTTGCCACCGACGAGGCCATGACCATGACCGGTCTGGTCTGCTTCAACACCAACCTTGCTGCAGCCGTTGCCACCTGTGTGACCATGATCTTCACTTGGCTGCGTTACGGCAAGCCTGATGTCTCCATGACCCTGAACGGTTCTCTGGCCGGTCTGGTGGCGATCACTGCAGGCTGCGATACCGTTTCTCCGTTCGGCGCATTCTTCATCGGTTTTGTGGCCGGCTTGCTCGTTGTTCTGAGCGTTGAGTTCTTCGATAACATCGCCAAGGTGGATGACCCTGTTGGTGCAGTTTCCGTCCACTTTGCAAACGGCGTGTGGGGCACCATTGCGGTGGGCCTGTTCTCCACCGGTGCCAACACCGAGCACGCAGGTCTCTTCTACGGCGGCGGTCTGGCACAGCTGGGCACCCAGCTGCTGGGCCTCGTGACCGTTGACATCTACGTTGTCGTTGTGATGTTCATTATCTTCAAGCTCATCGATAAGTTCATCGGCCTGCGCGTTCCCGCAGAGGTGGAGATCGATGGTCTGGATATCCACGAGCATGGTCTGGCATCCGCTTACGCTGGTTTCTCCATCTCCGATGCAAACTCTGCTGCCATGGTGCCCAACGAGAACACCGACCTCGGCGAGGACGATGTGACCAAGGCCACCGACAAGCAGATCAGCGCTGCCGTTCCTGTGGTGCGCGAGCCTTCGCCCGTGATCCACGATGGCGTATACGACACCGGCATGCACAAGGTGTCCATCATTGCAAAGCTTTCCAAGTTCGATCAGCTCAAGACTGCCCTCAACGATCTGGGCGTTACCGGCATGACGGTTACTCAGGTGATGGGCTGCGGCATCCAGAAGGGCACTTCCGAGAAGTACCGCGGCGTGCCTGTGGATACCACCCTGCTGCCGAAGATCAAGGTGGAGGTGATCGTCTCCAAGATCAGCGTGGACGCTGTGGTGGAGGCCGCCAAGAAGGCACTGTACACCGGACACATCGGCGACGGCAAGATCTTTGTTTACAACGTGACCCGCGTGGTCAAGATCCGCACCGGCGAAGAGGACTTTGCCGCCCTGCAGGATGTGGAGTAAAGCTCCGATCCGAAATCTCTAATGGCAACCAGATCAAAATCCCCGCTTCTGCGCACAAAGAAGCGGGGATTTTGCGTAAAAGAGCAGCCCTGCGCTAAAAAATCTTTTTTCCTGCATCTATCCCTTGATTTTTTCGGCGGGACGTGCTACAATCAGCGTAGTTTCATCCTGTAAAAGCGATGATGCGGACAAACTGAGTTCCCGTCTCCATGATGCAGAGAGGGTTGCCCCGCAAGGGCGCTGCAAGCAGCCTGTCATGTGCCGGAGCTCTACCACCGCAGAGCGCAGAGGAGAACCTCTGCCGGGTGCGCCCGTTACAGCACAGCGAGTGGCGTGCAGAAAAGCACGCAATTCGGGTGGAACCGTGGAACGTTTCTGATTTTTTCAGGCGCTTCATCCCGTGAGTAAGTGTGCGGGATGAAGCGCTTTTTTGTTTTACTTTATCTGTCAAAGGAGCAAACATTATGAAGATCATCTATAAGGACGGTCATGTGGACGAGTGCCCGCAGGATCAGGAACTGCACGTTATCCGTCACACCGCAGCCCACATCATGGCGCAGGCCATCAAGCGCCTGTATCCGCAGGCTGACTTTGCTTTCGGCCCTGCCACCGAGAACGGCTTCTACTACGATGTCGATCTGGGCGACCAGAAGCTCAGCGACGAGGATCTGGCAAACATCGAAAAAGAGATGCGCAAGATCGTCAAGGAGAATTTGCCCATCAAGCCCTTCATCCTGCCCCGCGCCGAGGCCGTGAAGCTGATGGAAGAGCGCAAGGAGAACTACAAGATCGAGCACATGGCGGATCTGGCCGATGAGACCGAGTTCAGCTTCTTCCAGCAGGGCGAGTACGTGGATATGTGCATCGGACCCCACCTGACCTACACCAAGGCGCTGAAGGCCTTCAAGATCACCCAGCAGTCCGGCGCATACTGGAAGAACGACAAGGAAAACAAGATGCTCACCCGCATCAATGGCGTGGCCTTCCGCAATCAGGAAGAGCTGGATGCTTGGGAGAAGGAGCAGCAGGAGGCCCGTGAGCGCGATCACCGCAAGATCGGCAAGGAAATGGGCCTGTTCATGACCGACGATCTGGTTGGCCGCGGCCTGCCCATGTTCCTGCCCGCAGGCTACACCGTCTGGCAGGAGCTGGAGAACTATATCAAGGAGAAGGAGCGTGCACGCGGCTACCTGCACGTTATGACTCCCTGCATCGGCACTGTGAACCTGTATAAGACCTCCGGTCACTGGGATCACTACCGTGAGAACATGTTCCCCGCCATGGAGATGGAGGGCGAGAGCTATGTTCTGCGCCCGATGAACTGCCCCCACCACATGATGATCTACGCAAATCGTCCCCATTCTTACCGTGACCTGCCCATGCGCATCGGTGAGATCGCCCACGATTTCCGTTACGAGTCCTCCGGCACCCTGAAGGGCATCGAGCGCGGCCGTCACTTCTGCCAGAACGATGCTCACCTGTTCTGCACCCCGGAGCAGATCAAGAGCGAGGTCGCAAACGTGTGCGACCTGATCTTTGAGGTGTACAAGGACTTCAACATTACCGATTACCGCTGCGTGCTGAGCCTGCGTGATCCTGCCGATAAGAAGAAGTACCACGACGATGATGCCATGTGGAACCATGCAGAGCAGGCCCTGCGCGAAGTGCTGACCGAGCTGGGTATCCACTTCACCGAGGAGATCGGCGAGGCTGCCTTCTACGGCCCCAAGCTGGACGTGAACGTCAAGCCCGCCGTGGGTGCCGAGTACACCCTGTCCACCTGCCAGCTGGACTTCTGCCTGCCCGCAAAGTTCCACCTGACCTACGTGGACAAGGACGGCACCGAAAAGACCCCCGTGGTGCTGCACCGCGCCATCCTGGGCTCTCTGGACCGCTTCATGGCTTACCTGATCGAAGAGACCAAGGGCAAGTTCCCCACCTGGCTGGCTCCCACGCAGGTCAAGGTGCTGCCCGTCTCCGAAAAGACGCTGGACTACGCCGAGGGCGTGACCGAAAAGCTGGTGGAAGCCGGTGTCCGTGTTGTGCTGGACGACGACAACCAGAAGATCGGCTACAAGATCCGCGAGGCACAGCAGGTGGACCGTGTGCCTTATATGCTGGTTCTGGGTGCCAAGGAAGCCGAGGCAGGCAACATCTCGGTGCGTGACCGCAAGGGCGAGACCACCACGATGGAGCTGGATGCATTCATCGCAAAGGTGACTGCCGAGATCCGCAACCGCAGCCTGTAAGCAGACACTGCAAAACACAAAGCGCCGCTTTCCCGGCAGGGGAGAGCGGCGCTTTTTTGCTGCAGCGAAACGCCAAAGGCCGCTGCTCAAATGGAAACAGCGGCTTTTGGCGTTGGATGCTTGATAAAAAGGAAATCAGGCATTTTCCTTCTGGACGCTCTTGACGGCCAGAGCCTTGGCAGGCTTCATCAGCAGCACACACACGCCGTTGAAGAGAACGGAACCCACGATGAAGGTGATGAAGAACTGGGGCAGGTGGGTGGCCAGAGCGGTGGTGTCGATGCAGGCCACAGTCAGGTAGGCAAAGCCCACGTTGTTCAGCACCTTGGGTGCGTAGGGGTGCAGGATGATGAGGATGAACAGCACCACGGCCAGCGGGATGAGGAAGCCGAAGAAGCCGCCCAGCACCGGGGTCAGGGCCGTGATGGAAAGCAGAGCGATCACAGTGAGGATCAGGCCCACAAGACCACCCAGCTCAACGGTGACGAAGCGATCCTTCACATCGCCTTCCAGCGTGAACATCATGATATTGCTCAGAAAGATCAGCCAGCTGTACTCCAGGCCGGTCACATGGATGATGGCATTGGCGATCAGGATCCACACCAGCAGCATCAGGCGGAAATACAGCAGAAAGCGCTTGGTAACGGCTTCATTCATGATAAAATACCTCTTTCTTGGTCGTATTGGAAAGCTTTACTTTCACTAAAAGACGCTTTTTGACAGGTAAAACCTGCAATGATGTCGCCATTATACAATATTTACATGGCAAAAACAATACTTTTGCAAGAATAAATTGCATATTTTGGAAATTTTGACTTGCAGAAGGTCGGCAACCTCGCCCTCTCCGTCATTGCTTGCGCAATGCCACCTCTCCCAAAGTGAGAGGCCTTGGCAATCCACGCAAAGTATGCGGTTCCGCCAGAGGCTCCCCCTTTGAGGAAAGACTTCCCCCGGTCGGGACAGATTCTCCCCGGCCGGGGAGAAATGTCACCATAGGTGACAAAGAGGGGAACGGATGTCGTGCAGCGACAAAAGGGGGAATCTGGCGCGTTAGCGCCTGAGAGGGCGAGCACGGTAAAAATAAGCTGGAATAATGGCACAGCGGAGCCATTTCAAATTGTTTTTCTGTCCAAAATGGAGTATAATGAGACAATAAATATTCTGCCGCAGTTGCGGCCTGAACAGGGGGAGGAACCTTATATGAACAAACCGGTACTGGTGGTCATGGCGGCTGGCATGGGCAGCCGCTACGGCGGCATGAAGCAGATCGACCCGGTGGGGCCGAACGGTCAGGTGATCGTGGATTATTCCCTTTACGATGCCCGCCGCGCAGGCTTTGAGACGGTGATCTTTGTTATCAAGCATGAGATCGAGGATGCTTTCAAGGCAGCGATCGGCGAGCGTGTATCCAAGGCCATGAACGTGAAATATGCCTTCCAGCAGCTGGATGAGCTGCCCGCAGGCTTTGCCGTGCCGGAGGGCCGTGTCAAGCCCTGGGGCACCTGCCACGCCGTTCTGGCTGCAAAGGACCTCATCGACGGCCCGTTTGCAGTCATCAATGCCGATGATTATTACGGCCCGGAGGCCTTCCGGGTGATGTATGATTACCTGTCCACCCACGAGGACGGAAGCTATTACGATTACTGCATGGTAAGCTACCTGCTCCGGAACACTGTCTCCGAGAATGGCAGCGTGGCCCGCGGCGTATGCGTGACCGAACCCGACGGCACCCTGCACAGTGTGACCGAACGCACCCGCATTGAAACGTACGAAAACGGCGTACACTTCACCGAGGACGGCGGCGCAAGCTGGACCGACCTGCCCGGCGATACCCCGGTGAGTATGAACCTGTGGGGCTTTGGCAAAAGCTTTCTGGACGAAGCCGAGCAGCGCTTTGCGGGCTGGCTGACCGAAAATCTGCCTAAAAACCCGCTCAAGTGTGAGTATTTCCTGCCGCTGGTGGTCACGGAGCTGATCGAAGAGGGCAAGGCAAAAATTCAGGTGCTGCGCAGCACAGATAAATGGTACGGCGTTACCTACCGTGAGGACAAGCCGCTGGTGGTGGAAGCCATCGCCCGCAAAACGGCAGGGGGCCAGTACCCGGAGAATTTGTGGGCATAAACTAAAAAAGAGACGGCTGATCGTTCAAATCAGCCGTCTCTTTTTCTTTAGTCACTTATTTTGTCTGGGGGGGGGGTAAGAGCTGCATCCTCACAGGAGAAGATCCAGATGGTCTCATCAATGTGCGTTCCGCTCTTGGAATAGGGTGTCACCTTGACGCAGAAGGTGGTGCCGTCGGTCTTTTTATAGGTGCGCTCCACGATGTCACCGGTCAGGACCTTGCTGCGGATATAGTTGTAATCCAGCAGATCCGCCAGACTCTCGCGGCAGGCGGGCTGCACCTGCGTATCACGGTACTGCTGCAGAACGGCGAGGAAAGAGCCGCCGGAGGTGTCCAGAATTTTCTGGAAATAGTCCGGGACGATCACGCCGCGCATACGGTCGGTCTTCAGATCAACAACGAACACGCTCTGGTACTTGGGGGCAAGGACCCGCAGGAAATGCTCGGCATCCCGCTTTTCGGTCAGAGTCTGCTCCAGCTTCTCGTTCAGGCCCCGCAGCTGGCGCTCCTGGCCGTTGCGGGCGTAATAGGCCTGCTTGTCCTGCCGCATGGCAGCTTCGGCCTGATTCATGGCATCGTCCAGCCGGTGCAGGTCGTTGGTGTTCTGGATGCCCACCGAGATCTCGTACTCCTTCTCGCGCAGGAAAGCACGCATCCTGTCCACAGACACCCACACACTGTAGGGCGGCTGATTCGGGGTGAGGATCACGAATTCGTCACCGCCGATGCGGTAGATGCGGCTGGAAGCAAAGAACTTGCGGGCCGCATTGGAAATGCAGCAGAGCATGGCATCGCCGCTGCGGTGGCCCAGATGGTTATTGATCTCGTGCAGGCCCACCACGTCGATGTAGGTGCACACCATGGAGTCGTATTCGCTGGACTGCAGCGTCCGCAGATCGGTCTCAAAGAGGCTGCGGTTCAGCAGGCCGGTCAGGGTGTCGTGGCTGTAGGAGAAGTCCAGCTCCTCGCTGAGATGGTCGGCCTGTGCATCCTCACGCACCACCACGGTGGCCCAGGGGTTCTGGGCGCAGCAGTTGCGGCAGGGCAGAAATTCCATGGTGATCCACACGAACTGACCGGACACGTTTTTGCGGAAGCGGTAGGCCTCCGGCTGCTGGGTGCTGAAAACAGCGGAGCGCAGGGTCTCCAGATCGGTCTGGTCGGTGAACATCTCCGCGTCGTCCGGGTGGATCACCTTATTCGTCACCATGCGCTCACAGTAAGCGGCAAAGTCCTCCTCAGTGTCCGAACCCGCACCGGGCAGGCGCGGGTCCCGCTTGATGACCCGGTATTCGCCGGTGGAAAGGTTCAGCAGAGAAAGCTCCAGCACATTGTCCGCAAAGATCTGGTAGGCCTGCAGCGCCAGTGCGGTCTGCTCGCTGTTGGAGATGGGGACCCGGCGGTCACGGCGCATCAGGTCGCGGCGCATATCCCAGTAATCCTCGCTGTTGGGCTGGGCCAGCAGGGCCTCGGCGTTCTCCACCGGCATGGGCTTGTAGAAATAATAGCCCTGCGTATACAGGCAGTCGGCGGCCTGCAGCATGGAGACCTGCTCCGGCGTTTCCACGCCTTCGGCGATGATGGGCAGATTCAGGCGGTGGGCCATATCCACCACCGATTCCACGATCTGCACGCCCTTGCTGCGGTTTTGCTGGTTCATGTCGATGAGCTTCATGTCCAGCTTGATGGCATCCACGTTGGTGTCCTTGAGCATATTCAGCGAAGAATAGCCGCTGCCAAAGTCGTCCATCATCACAGAGAAACCTTTGCGGTGCAGGCCCTGGATGGTGTTTTCCATCAGAGAAGCGTTTTCGGCCAGCATGGTCTCGGTGATCTCGGCCAGCAGGAGCTTGGGCTCCAGCTGATACTTTTCCACAAGATTGGAGAAGATCTGCGGCACATCCAGATTGACGATATCCACCACAGAAACGTTCACAGATACAGGCACAAGATTGCTGCCGCTCTCCTGCCACTTGTGCAGGGTCTTGCAGACAGACTCCCAGATGTACTGATCCAGCTGGGTCACAAGGCCGGTGCTTTCCAGCAGGGGCATGAACTCGGCCGGGGGCACGCAGCCGCGGGTGGGATGGTTCCAGCGCACCAGTGCTTCCATGCCCACGATGGCGCGGGTCATGCTGTTGCACTTGGGCTGCAGAAAGAAGCAGAACTCGTGATTTTTCAGGGCGAGCTCCAGCTCGCTCAGCAGCTGACGCTGCTTCTTGAGACGGTTGAGCATGGCCGGAGTAAAGCGGTGCATCCCGCCTACGGCCGGGCTGGGGTCTACCGATGCGATCTGTGCATAGCTGCACAGGGTTTGTGCGTCAGCATCTGGATGCTCGGCCACAGGGCACACACCAAAAGACAAGAAAGAGGTAACGCCCTGCCTGTAGTCGTTCACGCAGGTCTGCAGATGGCTGATGATGGCCAGCTGCTGTTCTTTGTCATCCGGCAGGCAGAGCACAAAATCGTCGCTGCCGAGGTAGCCCACCGGAGAACCGGTCGCCTTGCTGTGCTCCAGCAGAAGGGCTGTAAGAGACAGCAGCAGGCTGTGCGCCTGCTGAGAACCGTACAGCTCGGTATACAGTTTAAAATGCTCGATATCGATGGCGGCAACACACCAGTTCTCGCCTTTGTGCTGCGCCAGAAACTCCTGCAGCTGCTGCAGGAAGTCGTCTTTGCGAGCGATCTGTGCAAGTGCATCGGGTTGCGGTGCGCCGACATTTTCATTCAACTTCAGTTCTTCGAACATGATAAATCCCTCGCTGTTGGATGTTTTCGACAAAATGTGGCATTCTATAAAACAGTATAGCACGATTTTAAACCTTTGAAAATAGATATTTAAAACTTTGCGGCAAAAAAGAACGGAACGCCGGACGGGTCCGGAAGGCGGGGCATAAAAAGACCGCTGCATTCCTGTGCAGCGGTCTTTTGGGCAGCGGTCTCAGGCATCCTTGCGGGTGTCGGAGCCGTTTTTCTTCGGTTCTTCTTCAGGGCTTTCCCGGCGGGCAAGACCAAGGCGCAGGGCCTTGAGGGTGGTCTTTTTTACGCCATGCTTCAGGCCGGGGAAGGCGCGCAGCATACGGCGCGGGCCAACGATGCGGGGGGTGCGCAGCAGCTGGGCCTGCATTTCATCGCTGCGGGCCTGCAGCTCCTCGGCCAGCTGTTCCAGACGCAGCAGCTCGGCAGCGCGCTCTATCGTGCCCTTGGCGGCCAGCTGTGCAGCCTTGGCGGCTTCGGCCGTGTTGAGCTTGGCGATCTCGGAAGCATGCTTTGCGGCCTCGCGGGCCTCAGCGGTCTTGGCACGGACGGCGGCCAGCGTTTCACGCAGGGCACGCTTTTCCGGTGCGGCTTCGCGGGCCTCGGCGGCGGCAAGCTTGAACTGCAGGCGCTGCTCGTCCAGCTTCTGGTCGGCGTTCAGGGTGGTGGTGCCCAGCAGCTGGGTCATGGCATCGCTGACGGCATGGATACTGTCGGCCAGCTGCTCCATGGCATCCAGCGTCTTGGCCAGACCGGAGGCGGCAAAGGCCGTAACGACTACGTCTGCCGCGTAGACTGCATAGAGCACACACATAACGACAAAGCCCACAAAGGGCGGGATCATATCCACAAGACCGGCGACGACCGGGTGGACGATGCGCATGACCACCAGCGTGCCCACGCCCCACAGCAGGCTGAATTCCAGACAGATGTAGCCGCCAATGTTGAAGGGAAAGTCGCTGTAGTCCCACCAGCGGGTGTGATAGAGCTTATACAGTGCCCAGCCGCCTACCAGTTCCAGCGCACTGGGCAGGATGACACCGCCGATGTACAGCAGCAGGACGCTGCCCTGCAGAGGGGTCAGGGCGAACAGCACGATGACCATGCCGAAGCCGTAAATGGGGCACACCGGGCCGTTGAGAAAGCCGCGGTTCACCAGCTGACCGGTGGTGGCGGCGGCAAAGATGACCTCCAGACACCAGCCGGTGCAGGAATAAATGAGAAAGAAGGCCAGCACATGATACAGCGAAAAGCCGCATACTGTGGTGGTCGTGAGAAAGTTGAGCATAAAACACCTCCTGTGAGAATCATGCTGCTGCGCAGGTCAGTTCTGTTTTTGTACGATCTTGTATTCATCGCCCGGCTCAAAGAACGGGCAGGCGGCCGTGCTGCGGGAAAGATAGCGGGCCATCTCGTCCTCGTCCAGACAGCCGCCCTGAGCACAGTACCAGCTGCCGTACTCGTCCTGCACATTGTTCAGGCAGATCTCGCAGGGGTCATTCATTGCCTTCGCCTTCCTGTGCAGCCTTGGCGGCAGCCTCGGCCTCGGCCGCTTCGCGGGCCTGACGCTTGAGAATCTTCGGCTCGATCCAAGTCACGCTGGCAGGGTCCGGGTCCTTGCGGGCGATCAGGGCCTTGATCTTGATGCCCATTTCGGTGAACATGCCCTCGTGTTCGGTGCGGATGTTCCACTCCGGCTCGTTCTCATGGAGGTCAAAGGTCATCCACTCGATGTCGTAGCCGGAAGCGGGGAAGTATTCCAGACTGTCGCGGAACAGATCATCGTCGTCGGTCTTGAAGTAGATCTCGCCGCCGTCCTTGAGGAACTCACGGTAGTTGATGAGCTGGCGCGGGTAGGTGAGGCGGTGCTTGTGGGAAGAGCCGTTCTTGCTCCACGGGTTGCAGAAGTTGATGTAGATGCGGCTGACCGTATCCTCGGCGGTAATGACCCCCTTGATGCGCTCGATGTCGGTGCTCATGATCTTCACGTTGTCGATGGGGCGGCCTGCAGCCTGATAGGCGGCTTCGATCTTGCGCTTGGCGAGGATGAGCACCTTATCGGTGATATCGATGCCCAGATAGTTGTTTTCCGGGTGGGCGCAGGCCAGCTGGGAGATGAAGCCGCCCTTGCCGCAGCCCAGTTCCAGCACAAAGGGCTGCTCCGGGCGGGCGTACTGGGCGTGCCACTTGCTGCCCCAGATCAGCGGCTCGTGCACATGGAAGTCGGCTGCCATCAGCTCGTCGTGGGCATAGGGTTTGAAACGCATTCTCATAGTTTGTTGTTCTCCTTAAAATTAACGTGGCTCGCCCTCTCAGGCGCTGACGCGCCAGCGCTCCCCTTTTTGGCTTCGCCATTTTCCCCCGTCCGGGGGAAATCGGTCCCAAAGGGGGAGCCCTTGGCAAAGCCGGAAGGTTTTCCGTACTGCCAAAGCCTCTCCCTTTGGGAGAGGTGGCTTTGCGAAGCAAAGACGGAGAGGGCGAGGATGCTTACAAATTCTGCTCCCGCAAAAACGCCTCCACCTGTTCCGGTGCGGCAGCGCAGCTGCCCTGACAGATGCCGGGCTTGCCGCCGCCGCGTCCGTTCAGGGCGGTGTTCAGGGCTTTGGTCAGGGCGCGCACATCGCCGTCTGCCTGCGCGATGCAGTAGCCGGTGCCCTTTTCGGTGGGGGTCAGGGCGGCGCAGAGACCGGTGGTGGCTTCGGTCAGGCGCACCGCCAGCCGGTGCAGGCCGTCCGGGTCAAGGCCGGGCACTGTGCGGATGGCATCCTCACCGGGGTTTGCCAGCTGGGCAAGTGCATCAAACAGCTGAGAACATACACCAAAGTGTGTAAACTTGAGCGCAGTATACTCATCGTAGACACGATGCACCGCCACAGCGGTCTGGTCGGCCTTGGCCGAGAGCAGCGCCCCGATCTCTGCCTGCCGCTGGCGCATAGCCTGTGCAGCAAGCAATGCCCGCTGGCCGCACACCACGCTCAGCCGCACGCCGCCCTTGTAGTTCTCGCTGGCCAGAATTTTGATCTGTCCCACCTGTCCGGTGGTGCGGGTGTGGGTGCCGCAGCAGGCGCAGACATCCGCACCGGGAATGGTCACGATGCGCACCTGCCCTTCGATCTCCTTTTTGGAGCGGTAGACAAGGGCGGCAAGCTCCTCCCGGGTGGGGTAGCTGACCAGCACCGGCACATCCTGCCACACGATGCGGTTGGCGGCAAGCTCGGCTGCCTGCAGGCCCTCGGCAGAAATGGGCACGCTGGTGTCCATGCGCACAGCCTCGGAACCGATGTGGAAGCCCACGTTCTCGGCCCCGAACATCTGGTGCAGGATGCCGGAAAGGATGTGCTCACCGGTGTGCTGCTGCATTTTGTCAAACCGCCATTCCCAGTCGATGCAGCCGGAAACGGCAGTGCCGGGAACAGCGCTTTCCGGCAGAGCGTCCACGCTGTGCCAGAGGACGCCGTCATGCTCGTGCACATCGGTCACATTCAGCGTGGCACCGTCCGGCAGGGTCAGGGTGCCCCGGTCGGCAGGCTGACCGCCGCCCTCCGGGTAGAACACCGTGCCGTCCAGCGCAATGCGCCCGCCGCCGGTCTTTTCGTCCGGCTCTGCGGCAAGGATGACGCTCTCGCACTGGGTGCGGAAAGCGTCCTGTTCAAAATATTTTTCAGTGCGCTGCATGGCGCGGGTACCTCCTGTTCAGGGTGCAGTTTGACGATTTAAAATGGCTGCCGCAGGCTCTGGACATATTCAGCGGAAAATTTATTTTTATTTTTGCAGAATTGGAACGACTGCGGTCGTTCCAATTCTGCTTTTTCACGCAAGGGGCCGTAAAGGCCAACAACAAAAGAGATTTTACTGCATCTGCCGGTTTCGGCCCTTCTGGTGAAAATGCGTTTGGAGCGGACCGCGTTTGCGCAGCAATGAAAGCCCCGGTGGGGCTTTTAAGCGGCGAGCGGTCTGCGTCAGCAGATGGAGGGGCCTTGCCCCGACAAGTTCCGCAGGCCGCGACAAACGCGAAATAAAAAATCTGGATTCCGCTGAACATAGCCAGAGCGAAAGCGGAGGCTATTTAAAATCGAAAAAGGGATACGCACCCAATTTAAAAATAAGTATACCACGTTTTTTGCCTGTGGAAAATAGTCTGCGGATATGTTATGATAAGAAACAACGATATTCCCATAAAATGTTAAAAATGAGGAAGGTAATAGCATGCGTGAAAGTGGAATCCTGATGCCGGTGTCCAGCCTGCCCGGCCCTTACGGTATTGGCTGCTTTGGCAAGGAAGCATTCAAGTTTGTGGATTTTCTGGCACAAGCGGGCCAGAAGATCTGGCAGATCCTGCCGCTCAGTCCCACCGGCTACGGTGACAGCCCCTATCAGAGCTGCTCGGCCTTTGCGGGCAACCCCTATTTTATCGACCTCGACGCTTTGAAGGAAGAAGGCCTGCTCACCGCCGCCCAGCTCAAGGCCGAAAAATGGGGCACAGACCCCAAAGAGGTGGACTACGGCACTTTGTATGTGAGCCGCTTTAAAGTCCTGCGCACCGCCTACGCCGCATGGCGCAAGCAGTGCGCTGGGCTGCACGGCTGCAGCTATTACTTCCCGGATGATTACTATGCCTTTACCCTCGCCAATGAGGAATGGCTGGACGACTACGCCCTGTACATGGCCCTGAAAGCGGCCAACGGCATGAAGAACTGGGTGGAGTGGGAGCGCCCCTACCGCCTGCGCGATAAGAAGGCCCTTGCTGCCTTTGCCGCCGAAAACGAGGAAGAAATCGGATTCTGGAAGTTCGTGCAGTACAAGTTTGCGGCCCAGTGGCAGGCGGTGAAGGCCTACGCCAACAAAAAGGACGTGCAGATTTTGGGCGACATCCCCATCTACGTCTCTGCCGACTCGGTGGATGCATGGGTGGGCGGCGCGCTGTTTGAGCTGGATGCCGACGGCGGATTTGCCCGTGTGGCGGGCTGCCCGCCGGATTACTTCTCTGCCGACGGTCAGCTGTGGGGCAACCCGCTGTACAACTGGGAATACCACAAAAAGACCGGCTACGCGTGGTGGGTGCGCCGGGTGCGCCACGCACTGGGCATCTACGACCTGCTGCGCATCGACCACTTCCGCGGCTTCGATACCTATTGGGCCATCCCGGCGGACAGCACCACCGCCCGCACCGGCAAGTGGGAGAACGGCCCCGGCATGGAGCTGTTCGATGCGCTGGAAGCTGCCCTTGGCAAGCTGCCCATCATTGCCGAGGATCTGGGCGAACTGTTCCCCAGCGTGCGAAAGCTGCTGGCCGACAGCACCTTCCCGGGCATGAAGGTGCTGCAGTTCGCCTTTGGCGGCGGGGACAGCGAGTATCTGCCCCACAACCACGTCAAGAACAGCGTGGTGTATCCCGGCACCCACGATAACACCACCCTGACCGACTGGTGGGAGAACGGCGCTTCCGAAAAGGAAAAGGCTGCCGCTGCCGCTTACCTGCACCTGACCGGCGTAAAGCCCACCGCAAAGGAGCTGGCGGCCATCCGGACCGATGATGTCCGCATCGCTCTGCTGCGCGCAGCGCTGGGGTCGGTGGCTGACCGGGCCATCATCCCCATGTACGACTGGCTGGGTCTGGGTGCGGAAGCACACCTGAATACCCCCGGCAAGCTGGGCGGAAACTGGGCATGGCGCGCCGCTGACGGCTTTGCCGCCAAGGCACTGGCCAAGACCATCCACGACGAGTGCAGTGTGTACTGCCGCGTATAAACAGAAGGCGAAGAGCGGCGGGAGCTTAGCAATTTGACGAAAATGTAAAAACTCCGGCAGAAAATTGTGCGTTTTGCTGGTAAAATCGGAAGCTGAATGGTATAATGTTGCTAAAGCGGCATTATGCCATTTTTCTTTACCTGATGCGTTCCCGGCATTTCCGGAAACAGGACGGGCGCGGGATGCATAATGCGGCAGATGGTTCCTGAACGTATGGGGAACAGGTGACTGCACGCGGGATACGGGAGCGCCGCGTGCGCAGATGATGGGGAAAATTACATGAAGAAAGAATGTACCGAGCAGGATCTACGGGAACTTGCGCGCTCAGCGCAGGCCGTATTTGAGGCAGTGACCCTGACCGAAGCACCGCTTTGTGACGGCTGGCAGGACGATGGCCTGCGGGTGGACTACGAGCTGCGCAATGGCCGTGTGGACTGTGTGCTGCACCGCAGAGTGGAAGCGGACGGCAAATGCTGGGAGCTGGAAATGTGCGCACCGCTGGCAGGCAATGTGCTGCCGGAAGAGCGCATGACACCCCGGGAGCGGGAACTGTGCCGCGAGGATATGAGCCACGATTTTCTTACCGGCGTGTACAACCGCCGCTATCTGGAAACGGTGTTTGCCCAAAAACTGGAACAGTGTGCAGCGCAGGGCCGCAAGGCGGCTGTGGCGCTGGTGAGCATCGACAACGGCCAGAAGCTGCGGGATACCTACGGCCAGCCTGTGATGGACCAGCTGCACTGCTTTGTGGGCAACCAGTGGAAAAAGAACTTTGATACCCCTGCGGCCCGCGTGGTCTGCCGCCTGACCGGCAGCATCTTTGCGGTGGGCTGTCTGGATGCCGACGGCAAGCAGCTGGCAGAGGAAATGCAGAACATGTATCGGCAGATGCCCCGGGAATGCATCACCACCACCGGCATGATGCGCCGGGTGCCCTTTACCCTGAGCTGCGGCGCAGCCGGGCTGGAGGAGGTCGCCGCAAAGAATTGGCAGGCGCTGTACGAGCTGTGCGATGCACGCCTGCGGGAGGCACAGAACGCCGGCGGCGATCAAATGCGTGCAGAATAAAACCAGTGTATAAAATCCCCCTTTTGGCGCAGACTAAGGCCAGAAGGGGGATTTTTTGTATGGAAAACCAGAAAAACGACAACCTGAATCTGCTGGAAGCCGTGGTGCAGAATACCGAGATGGGCAAGAACACCTTGGAACAGATCGTGCCGATGACCGACGATGTGCAGTTCAAGGCCGAGCTGCTGCGCCAGCGCAATGTGTACCACCAGCTCAATCAGGAAGCGCACACCGCCATCGAGGCCTGCGGCGGCACCGCGCAGGGGCAGAGCGCCATGGCAAAGCTGAACACAAAAATGGGCATCAGTATGAAGACCCTCACGGACAAGTCCACCCGCAATCTGGCCGAGATGCTCACACAGGGCAGCGGCATGGGGGTGGTGGACTGCGTAAAGGCCCAGAAGGATTACCCCAATGCCGCGCCCGGCGCAAAGCGCCTTGCCCAAAGACTGCAGGAGTTTCAGGAGGATAGCCGGGTAAAGCTGGAACAGTTCTTGTAAAAGAAAACCCTCTCAGGCTCACTTTGTTCGCCAGCTCTCCCGAAGGGCGAGCCATTGGCAAAACGGAAAACGTTTCCGGAATGTCAAAAGCTCCCCTTTCGGGGGAGCTGGCAATGCGAAGCATTGACTGAGAGGATTCTTTTTTACAGTGCTTCCACCATCGCTGCCACGATCTTGGTGGCGGTGGCTACATATTCCGCAATGCTGAACTTTTTCACCACCAGCACCTCGTGACCGTCCTCATCGGCGTTGTCGCTCATAGCGCGCAGGATGACGCAGGGCACACCGTTCTTGGCGGCGATCTGGCTCACAGCGGCACCCTCCATCTCCACGCAGTCGGGGGCGCATTTGGCTTCAATGGCAACCTTGGTTTCACTGTCGCCCACAAACAGGTCGCCGGTGGCGATCTTGCCCACCAGAGCCTTCACACCCGCTTTGGCGCAGGCTTTTTCGGCGGCAGCGATCAGCTCCGGGTCGCCGGTGTATTCCTTGAGGAACGGCGGGTTCTGGCAGATCATGTCCAGCTGTGCGTCGTGGTACAGCACGGTCTTGCCGATGACCACATCGCCAATGCCGATCTTCGATGTCATATTGCCTGCGATGCCGGAAAAGATGATCTTCTCCGCGCCGAATTTTGTGATGAGCACCTGCGTGGTGGCGGCGGCATTGGCCTTGCCCATGCCGGCACAGCACACCACCACCTGTTTGCCGGCCAGCGTGCCCTTGTGGTAATCCACGCCGCCGTAGGGCTCCACGGTGACATTCTCCAGCTTTGCACACAGCTGATCGACTTCATCGGGCATTGCGCCCATAATACCGAAAATCATAGGAAACCTCTTTTACGATTTTAAATGGCCGACGCGTGCGCTCTGGCCATAGATAGCAGAAATTTATTTTTAATTTTGTAAGTTCCAAAAGCCTGCGGGCTTTTGAAACTTACTTTTTCACGGGAAGGGGCGAAACCGGAAGTGACATCTTTGCCGAAAATCAGACGTTGAACAGGAACTCGATCACATCGCCATCGTTGACAACGTACTCCTTGCCCTCGGTGCGCTGCAGACCCTTGGCCTTGACGGCGGCGTAATCGAAGTTGTTGGCTTCCAGATCGCTGTAGCCAATGACGCTGGCACGGATGAAGCCGCGCTCGAAATCGCTGTGGATCTTGCCGGCAGCCTGCGGTGCTTTGGTGCCCTTGCGGATGGTCCATGCGCGGCACTCCTTCTTGCCGTCGGTCAGGAAGGAGATCAGGCCCAGCAGATCATAGCTGGCAGTGATGAGGTTGTCCAGACCACTGGCTTCAATGCCCATTTCAGCCAGAAAAGCCTTCTTTTCCTCGGGGGAATAGTCGGCGATATCCTCCTCGGTCTTGGCGCAGATGGGAATGTAGCGTGCGCCCTCTTCCTTGGCGCGTGCGGCCACCAGCGGGACATACTTGTTGTTTTCGATGCCCTCCATCAGGTCGTCCTCGCCCACGTTGCAGGCGTACAGCACCGGCTTTGCGCTCAGCAGGCCCATTTCATGCAGCACGGTCTGCTGCTCGGCATCGCCCTCGTCAAAATCAAAGCTGCGGGCAGGCTTGCCGGCGCTCAGGTGGTCGGCCAGCTGCTGCAGCCATGCGGCTTCGGCGGCAGCGCCCTTGTTGTTGCCGCTCTTGGCAGCCTTTGCCATGCGGCCTGCGCGGTTCTGCACCACCTCAAGGTCGGACAGGATCAGCTCGTAGTCGATGGCATCGATGTCAGCAATGGGGTCCACGGCCTCGGCCTTGGAAACATCCTCCACCACATGGATGATGTTGTCGTCGTCAAAGCAGCGCACTACATGCACAATGGCGTCGCACTCGCGGATGTGGCCCAGGAACTTGTTGCCAAGGCCTGCACCCTGGCTGGCACCCTTCACAAGGCCCGCGATATCCACGAACTCCACGATGGCAGGGGTCTTTTTATTGGTCTGCCAGATCTCGGCCAGCTTGTCCAGACGCTTGTCCGGCACGGCTACGATGCCGCTGTTCGGCTCGATGGTGCAGAAGGGATAGTTTGCGGCTTCTGCGTTCTTGGTGGAGGTGATGGCATTGAACAGAGTGGACTTGCCGACGTTCGGCAGGCCGACGATACCTAATTTCATTTTATTATACTCCTTGCGAAAAAGATTTTACGCTGCGGTAAAAAGCGATATTATAACAGAATAATTGTAGCACAATGGACGTTTTTTCTCAATACTTACTTAAGTGGAAACGAAAAGCCGCCCGTGGAAAAGCAGTGCTGCTTTTCCACGGGCGGTCCTTATGATTCAGGTTGTACGGGCCTTACTTGCAGATGGTAAGGGTGCCGGATGCGGTCTCTTCAAAGTGGCTGGCGTAGAATTCCTCCATCAGCCGGATGAGAGAAACGATGTCCCGGGCACCGGCGGTCTCGTAGCAGGAATGCATGGCCAGCTGCGGCAGGCCGATGTCCACGCAGTTCATGGACACCTGTGCCATGGCAAGATTGCCCAGAGTGCTGCCGCCGACCTTATCGGAACGGTTGGCAAAATACTGCAGCGGGACACCGGCGCGGGCGGCAAGTTCCTTTGCCACGGCCATGCTCATGCCGTCGCTGGTATACTTCTGGCCGGCGTGCACCTTGACCACAACGCCCTCGTTCATGTAGGTGCAGTTGTTCACATCGGTATATTCCGGGTGGTTGGGGTGCACGGCGTGGGCGTTGTCGGCGCTGAACATGAAGCTGGAGGCCACCGCACGGTGGAAGTCCTCATCGCCGGGGCAGACGTTCTGCGCGATGCGGTGCAGCACGTCGTACAGGAAGGTGGAAGCTGCGCCCTGCTTGGTGCCGGAACCCACTTCTTCGTTGTCGAAAAAGGCGGCAACATTGATGGACTGGGCGCTGTGTGCTTTCAGGAAACCCTTCAGGATGCCGAACACACACTGCTGGTCATCCAGACGGCCGGAGGAGATGAACTCCTCATTGCAGCCCCAGACGGCGGCCTTTTCGCGGATGCAGAGGAACAGGTCGCTGCCAAGGATCTGCTCTTCTGCGACCTGCAGCTCAGCGGCGACCAGCTTTTTCAGCACGCCTTCCTCGGCGGCACCGCCCAGCAGGGGCAGCATATCCACCTGCTTGTTGTAGGAAGCCCTGTCGTTGACCTCGCGATCCATGTGGATAGCTACGCTGGGGATCATCAGCAGGTCGCGGTCCAGCGTGAGCAGGCGGGAAGTGATGGCATTGTTCTCCTTTATCAGCACGCGGCCTGCCACCGACAGCGGCCTGTCCATCCATGTGGAGCAGATCATGCCGCCGTAGCCCTCGGTGTTCAGCTTGGTGTACTTCCGGCCCATGTGGATCTCGGCGTTTTCCTTGATGCGGAAGCAGGGGGAATCCGTGTGGGCAGCGGCCACGTTGAAGCTGTAGTTTTCCAGCTGTTCTCCCATGCGGAATGCAAGGATGCTGGAGCCGTTGCGGCAGACAAAATAGCTCCTGCCGGGTTCCAGCTGCCACCGGCGGCTCTCCAGCAGCTCGGAAAAGCCCTCCTTCAGCAGGATGTTCCGGACGGATGCAGTGGTGTGGTATGCGGTAGGATTGCCGTCAATGAAGGACAGCAGCTCCTGTACTTCTTTTTCGATCATAGGGAGACCCTCCATGGATTTATCGATTTGGATGCTCCTATTCTACTTCTGCTGTTTGCGCTTTGCAATAGCCGGTCCTGCGGGCGGGGAAGAATTTGTTTTACATTGCGCGAGTTCTATAGTATACTATTCCTGTTGGTAAATATCGAATCGACAGGAAAGGCAGGGAACCGTCATGGAACGCAGTGATCCGCGCTATCAGGCGTATGTAGAAATATTAAAGGAAGAACTGATCCCGGCAATGGGCTGCACCGAACCTATTGCGCTGGCTTATGCCGCAGCCAAAGCCCGCGAAGTGCTGGGCATGCTGCCCGAAAGCGTGCAGCTGCAGGTGAGCGGCAGCATTATTAAGAATGTGAAGAGCGTCATCGTGCCCAACACCGGCCACCTGAAAGGCATGGAAGCCGCTGTGGCAGCGGGCATCATTGCCGGTTCGGCAGACAGAGAGCTGGAAGTCATCTCCGAAGTCAGCGAGGATAAGAAGGCTGCCATCCGGGACTATCTGCAGACGGTGCCCATTTCCATCCAGCACATCGAGCAGGGGCATGTGTTCGATATCATCGTTACCGAGCGCAGTGGGGATTCCTACGCAAAGGTGCGCATTGCGGATTTTCACACCAACATCTGCCTGATCGAAAAAAACGGCCGGGCGCTCTACGAAAAGCCGCTGCTGAACGAGGAGGCCCGGCGGGACAGCCGGGCCGACCGCAGCCTGCTGAACATGAAGGACATCTGGGACTTTGCCGAGACGGCCGACCTGCAGGATGTGGCGGACCTGCTGGAACGCCAGATCCGCTATAATAACGCCATCGCAGAGGAGGGTCTTCTGGGCGACTATGGCGCGAACATCGGCCGGGTGCTGCTTTCTACTTACGGCAATGATGTGTCCATCCGGGCCAAGGCCAAGGCGGCCGCCGGTTCGGATGCCCGCATGAACGGCTGTGAGCTGCCGGTCATCATCAACTCCGGCAGCGGCAATCAGGGCATCACCTGCTCGGTGCCGCTCATTGAATATGCCAAGGAGCTGCACAGCGGCAAGGAAAAGCTTTACCGTGCCCTTATCATTTCCAATCTGGTGGCCATCCACGAAAAGACCGGCATCGGCACCCTGTCCGCCTACTGCGGCGCAGTCAGCGCCGGTGCGGGCGCTGGCGCGGGCATCGTATATCTGTGCGGCGACGGCTATCAGGCCGCCATCCACACGGTGGTCAATGCGCTGGCCATCGTGTCCGGCATCGTGTGCGACGGCGCAAAGGCCTCCTGCGCGGCAAAGATCGCTTCCTCGGTGGACGCGGCCTTGCTTGGCTACAACATGTACAAGTGCCATCAGGAGTTCAAGGGCGGCGACGGCATCGTGATGAAGGACATCGAGACCACCATCAAGGGCATCGGCCGTCTGGGCAAGGACGGCATGAAGGAGACCAATGAGGAGATCATCCGGCTGATGATCGAGTAATGAAGAACTGAAAACCAGCCTTTCGCAGATGGTAAATGTCTGCGGAAGGCTGGTCTCTTTTATAGCGCTTTTGGTGGTGTTGGGTCGTCTGTCCGGTTCAGAAGATAATCGGTCGATGTTTTGTAAAGGTCAGCCAGCTGAACGAGGGTAACGGTGGGAATGTCGCGCAGGCCTTGTTCGTAGCGGTTGTATTGCGGCTGCGGCATATGCAGGATGGCAGCCAGCTGGCGCTGGGTCAGGTCGTGATCCTCGCGCATATCACGGATGCGGCGATAATAGGCCATAAAAATATCCTCCTGATATCTGAATGGATATCTTGACAGTACCGCAGGAAGATGCTATTCTGAATGTATGATATCCAAATGGATATCAAAAACACTTGCGAGTGAACCCGTATAAGTCATAAACAGAGACAGGAGGACATTCAAATGAAGAAAGTTGTACGGCGTGAATTTTTGCGGATCGCGGCTGCCGCTGCATTGGTGTGTGCAGCAGCTTCGCTGACGGGATGCGGTCAAAATGTGGAAAAACTGGTGGTTGGTGACTGGTATCTGGAAGGCTCTGACCGGCTGAGATTTACGATTTATGATGACGGGACGGTCAATATCCCGGGTACTTATGGGACGGGAAAATGGTCGATCGTAAATGACAATCAACTGAAGATCTCTGATTTCTACGGGGAGTCTACGGTGCTCAAGATCGAGGACATCGACAAGGATTCCATGACCTGCCGGCAAATTTATGATGGTCGGGAAGATGAAGAGACGATCACCTATTGGCATAAAGCGGAAGATGCAGTGAAGCACTGAGAGTCAAAAAGGAGAACTGGATATGAAGTTTCCGAGAATGATTGCGGTACTGGGGCTGACATGCGCACTGCTTTTAAGCGGCTGCGGAAGCGAAGAAACCAGCAGCCTTTCAGAATTGATGGCATCCAAGAAAAACGGAACACAACAGTCGCCGCTTACAAAAATGCCTGAACATATGAAAGATATGTACGGGATGGGAGAAACGAGCGATAGTGCCCTCGAAAACGAAACTTACTCGACATTAAAGGAGGAAATAGGAGACTATAACGGCTGTAGTCTCCGTTACCCGAATTTTGAAGAACTGTCGGTTGGGATGCTTTACAAAGGAGAAGTGCATAAGTACTGCCTGTTCGATAAGGAAGGACGGGTGCATTGCATTTTTGATGATGACGTAAACATCGTGTCTGGATTCTATAATGGTATGTGCTTGACAAGTACTGGTGTGATGGCAAAAGAAGATGATACATTCTTTCGGCCGACCTATCTGTCGGATGACGAGACTATAGTTCGATATGCAAAAGACGATGATGGTGTACTTCTCTGGACAGTAAAAAGGGAAGACTCAATTAAAGGAACGACAGCCATTCTGACGGCTTGGGATGCGAATGGAGAAATTCGTTTTCAATGCGACACTACACGGGATGAATTCTCGGAGATGAATCCTGATACTGTATACAATGATCTGTCACAGAATCAGTACGAGTCGATTGGTATTTCACAGGCATTTGCATACTGTGGGGGGAGTGTATATCGGATCAGGAGCGATCTTTACTATGTGTTTATGAACATCGACACGGGAAAATTCTTTTCGGTGCGGGAACCCAATGCATATCTGGTGCAGGTGGAAGGAAACCAGATGATTCGAACACAACCGGGACTGAGAGCGCTTGATGGTGACTTTAATGAACTCCCAGAATGGAAAGCAATAAAATCAAGACGAAGCGGAACACCGGTATTAAGCGAAGGGCTGCTCTATCTGGATGTTAGAAGGGATGCAGATGATTTTGAAGATTATCCATCGGGATTTTATGATGTTCATTTAAACCGTATAATAGATCTCAGTGAATACGATGTTCGGCCGATCAATGAAAATTCTGAGCCGCGGTTTATGAACGGTTATGCCGTCCTCCAGTTGCGAAATCCCGATGGTGTACTTTTTTGGGGTGTTATGGACAAAAATGGAAATTGGACATCTCAACCTCAGAAAGGGACGATCAAATATGTTTTTCCGACAGCAGATGGTGTTTTGATCAGTACTTGTGAAGAAAACACAGACATGTATCAGACCTATAATCAGAATGGCGCAAAGCTGCAAAATTGGGATGGTCTGCAATTTAATGGTTACTATGGGTATGCAGACAAGAAAACAACGTATGGCAGTTACGAGGTTTATGATGGCTTCCTTTATACAGATTTGAGCGGACACATTGCAAAAATCAGCAGCGGTGGAACATTTGAAATGCTATCCTGATGAAATAAACATGTTCTAAAAGAAAATCAGTGAATGGAAAAGCAGACTTTCTCGGAAAAGAAAGCCTGCTTTTCCGCTTCAGAGCAAAAAATCATACAAATCCTTCTTTATTTTGTCATAACTCTTCCGTATAATAAGAAGTGGAATACTTTGCTGCTCTGCCCGCCCGGCGGGCATTCGATAAAATGGGAGGAAATCATTATGGCCAACGAAAAGATCCTCGTTGTGGACGACGATACCAATATCTGCGAGCTGCTGCGGCTGTACCTGACCAAGGAGGGCTATCAGGTCACGGTGGCAAACGATGGCGAAGAAGGTCTGGAAAAGTTCAATCAGGTCAAGCCTGATATGGTGCTGCTGGACGTGATGATGCCCAAGATGGACGGTCTGGAAGTGTGCCGCCGCATCCGCAAGGCGGGCAACACCCCGGTGATGATGCTCACGGCCAAGGGCGAGACCTTTGATAAGGTGCTGGGCTTGGAGCTGGGTGCAGACGATTACATGGTAAAGCCCTTTGATGCCAAGGAAGTGGTGGCCCGCATCAAGGCGGTGCTGCGCCGCTGCCAGACCACCACGGCTGCTGCCGTGAGCACCGAGGGCGTGATCGAATTCGACAACCTGCGTCTGGACATGAACAGCTATGAGCTGCGGGTCAAGGGCAAGGTGGTGGAGGCTCCCCCCAAGGAGCTGGAACTGCTGAACTGTCTGGCCTCCCACCCGAACCGCGTCTACACCCGCGACCAGCTGCTGGACGAGGTGTGGGGCTTTGAGTATTACGGCGACAGCCGCACCATTGATGTGCATGTCAAGCGCCTGCGTGAGAAGCTGGCCGGTGCTTCCGATAAATGGGAGCTGAAGACCGTATGGGGCGTTGGCTATAAGTTCGAGGTGCGTCAGTAATGCGCAAAAGTATCTCGGTGGCGTTCTTCTCGCTGGTGTCCACCCTGATGGTGCTGGGCATCGTGCTGATGGGAGCTTCGGAGTGGGTGCTGTTCAAGAACTACTTCGCCAAGGACCGCTACGAAACACTGGATCAGGTGGTGGGTGTCACCCAGCGCACGGCCCAGTATCTGGTCCAGCAGGCGGAGCTGCCGGAAGGCGATGAGCTGGACGCACTGAGCACCAAGCTGGAGATCATCGGCGAGAGCGCAGAGGCCTATTTGTTCTTTACCGACAACGACGGCCGGGTGATGATCGCCTCCAGCCCGGACAAGCTGGAGAGCCTGACCGTGCCGGAAGAAATGATGGAGAAGATCGACGCTTCCGATGCGGACTACTACCATGTGTTCGGCACGCTGGGCGGCATGCTGGACGGGAAAAGCTACATCACGGTCAGCGAAATGCGCAATGAGCACGGCCAGCCCAGCGGCTACCTGTTCCTGTGCTCTTCCGGCGAGCAGCTGACCCAGTTCAAGCAGCAGTTCTGGTCCAACTTCCTGCTGTCGGCCTGTGTGATGCTGCTGTGTGCCAGCATCCTGACCAAGATCCTGATGCGCCAGCTCACCGACCCGCTGCAGAAGGTGACGGATGCCGCCCAGCGCTTTGGCGGCGGTGATCTTTCCGTCCGTGTGGAGGGAGTGGAAGGCGAAGGCGAGGCAGCCGACCTTGCCCGCACCTTCAACCGCATGGCAGACAACATCCAGATGAACGACAACTCCCGCGGTCAGTTCATGGGCAACATCGCCCACGAGCTGCGCACCCCCATGACCACCATCAAGGGCTTTGTGGACGGCATTCTGGACGGCACCATCCCGCCGGATATGCAGAACCACTACCTGCAGCTGGTCAGTGAGGAAACGGGCCGTCTGGCACGGCTCATCCAGAACATGCTGGATCTTTCCAAGCTGGAAAGCGGCGAATATCAGGTGAATGCCCGGATGTTCAACATCTGGGAGACGATCACCGGCGTGGCGCTCTCGGCAGAGCAGCGCATCAACGACGGCATGATCGACATCGACGGCCTGACCATGGACGAAAAGGTGCTGGTCTACGCCGACCCCGACCTGATCCATCAGGTGGTGTATAACCTGCTGGACAACGCCATCAAGTTTACGCCTGCGGGCGGCACCATCCGCTTCGGGGTGGAAAAGCTTGGCCCGGAAGCCGAGATCTCCATCTGGAATTCCGGTCAGGGCATCAGCCCGGAAGCGCTGCCCTACGTGTTCCAGCGGTTCTACAAGGAGGACCGCTCCCGCGGCCTGCACGCCCGGGGCGCTGGCCTTGGCCTGAACATCTGCAAGGTGCTGGTGAACCTTTCCGGCGGGCAGATCCGGGTGGAGAGCCAGCAGGGCGAGTGGTGCCGGTTCGTGTTCACCCTGCCCACGGTGGCCCCGAACCCCGGCGGCATGAAGCGTCTGCCGGACGAAGCCGGCGGTGAACCCACCGTGGAAGACCCTGCAAGCATGAAGCCCGTAGAATGAACTTCCAGCCAGGCTGCCCCGGACCCGGGGTGGTCTGGCTGTTTTGGCGTGGGGAAACTTTGCCGCCGATGAAACTCCCCCAGTCATCTCGCTGCGCTCAATGCCAGCCCCCTCTGGGATGGGGCCCTTGGCATGGCGGTAAAGCTTCCGGTTAAAGTGCAAATCTTCCGGGCGTGCCAGAGGCTCCCTCTCCGAGGGAGCTGGCAAAGCCGTCAGGCTTTGACTGAGGAAGTTTACTTCGCAAATGGACAGATTTTTCCAAATACGTCATTTCCGTGAAAAAGCCGTTGGCGGGTTTGATTTTTTGCTCGTTTTCATGTAAACTAAAAGATAACCATGCCCATGCTGTTTTTGCGGTTTGAAACCGCCAGCACAATGGGACAAATGGGAATAAGAATTTATAAAATAACGGAGCGTAAAGATAGAATATGGCAATCGTAAGTCCCTCGATCCTTTCTGCTGATTTTGGCAAACTGGGTGCAGACTGCCGCATGGTGCTGGATGCCGGTGCACAGATGATGCATTACGACGTGATGGACGGCCACTTTGTGCCCAACATCAGCTTTGGCGTGCCGGTGCTCAAGAGCCTGCACAAAAATCTGCCGGATGCCTTTTATGATGTGCACCTGATGATCAGCCATCCGCTGCAGTATGCGGAAGCCTTCATCAAAGCCGGTGCCACCCTGTACAACTTCCACCTTGAGTGCGAGGACGATATCCAGGCCACCATCGATGCCGTCCGGGCGCTGGGCTGCAAGGTGGGGCTGACCATCAAGCCCGGCACCGAGCCGCAGGCGCTGGCACCCTATCTTGACCAGCTGGATCTTGTGCTGGTGATGAGCGTGGAGCCCGGCTTCGGCGGGCAGAAGTTCATGCCCTCGGCGCTGGACAAGCTGCGCTGGCTCAAGGCAGAGCGCGAAGCGCGCGGCGCACACTATCTGCTGGAAGTGGACGGCGGCGTGGACAATGCCACCGCGCCCCAGTGCGTGGAAGCGGGCGCTGATATTCTGGTGGCGGGCAGTGCGGTGTTCGGCGCAGCAGACCCTGCTGCAGCCGTGCAGCACCTCGCCAGCCTTTGAAAGGATAACCATTTATGGATGAATCTTTGATCCGGGAGCAGGAGGCACAGCTCCAGAAGACCGGCCGCTACTATAAGCATATCTGCTTTATGGCGGTGCCGGTGCTGTGCATGGCCTGTTTTCTGTACGGTGTGCGCCCGCTGCTGCTGTGCGGCATTGCGGTGCTTACCGGCAACCTGTGCGACCGTCTCGTTTCGCTGCTGCGCCGCCGCGTGTATCAGGGCGGTGACTTTTCCAACGAGAGCTTTGCGCTCGTCATTGCCCTGCTGATGCCGGTGACGGTGGATCTCTATGTTCTGATCGCCGCAGTGATTGCCGGTGTGCTGATCGGCAAGGAGATCTTTGGCGGCTACGGCAGCTACCCCTTCAACCCGGCTGCTGTGGGCTATGTGGTGGCGGCTGTGTCATGGCCGGAACAGGTGTTCCGCTATCCGCAGCCCTATACGAACATCCCTTTGTGGGACGCTTCCATGGTGCCGGTCTCCAGCGCCATTGAGGACACCCTGCGCAGCGGCGGCATGCTGAACATCGGCTCGCTGGCGCTGGGTCTGGGCGAATATGCTGCTCCCATGGGCACCGGCGCTGCGCTGGTGATCCTTGCCTGCGGCCTGTTTTTGTGGACCCAGAAGGATGCCCACATGTCTGCATCGATCAGCTTTCTTGTGACCTGTGCGGTCATTGCGTTCTTCTTCCCGCGGCAGGCGGGCCTTGCCGACAGTGCCGTGCTGTCAAATATCCTGCCCCGCCTGCAGTGTGTGCGGGATGAACTGCTGACTGGCGCGATCCTGTTCAGCGCGGTGTTCCTGATCAACGAGCCTTACACCTGCGTGCACCACCGCATGGGCCGTGTGCTGTACGGCGTGCTGGTGGGCGTTGTGAGCATGGGCTTCCGCTACTATGGCGTGTACGAAACCGGTGTGTGCTTTGCGCTGCTGGCGGTCAACAGTGTGTCGGCATGGATCGACCGCACCGAGGCAAAGCTGTATCACCTGACCCATCTGCAGGCAGATGCCGGAAAGGGGGCAGCACAATGAGACGCGCAACGGCTGAACTGATCGTAAAAGATCCCAACAAGTTTGCCCACCACGACCGTGTGTTCCTGAATAACCCGGTGGTCATGCAGGGCATGGGCCTTGCCCCGCTGGTGGTGCTTGCCACCAGCGGCCAGAATGCGGTGATGCTGGCGGTGGCGGTGGCGCTGCTGCTGGTGCCCTCCCGCGTGCTGGCCTGTCTGCTGAGCCGCCTTGTGCCCCTGCACGACGAGGACCCCGCCCCGGAAACGCTGCAGAAAAAGCTGCTGCCCCGTGCACTGGTGTACGGTTTCAGCACGGCGGTGGTGTATCTGGCGGTGTATCCCATCCTGAATATGCTGTTCAGCACCAGCCTGCTGAGCCTTGGCATCTATCTTCCCATGCTCACGGTGGAGCCGCTTCTGACCTACCGCTTTGGCCGCGTGCAGGAGACGGTGCGCAAGGCTGTCTCCAAGGGCCTGCGCATCACGGTGGGCTATGCGCTGCTGCTGGTGCTGCTGGGCTGCGTCCGTGAATGGCTGGCCGCAGGCACCATGTTCGGTGTGGTTGTCAGCCGCCCGGTGCTGCCCATGGCAAGCATGCCGGCAGGCGGCTTTATCGTGCTGGGCGTGCTGTGTGCCGTATGGCGTGCACTGGCCCAAAAGCGTAAGGCATATCTCACCAAAGAGGCACGCAACCTTGTGGATGTGCATTCCCAGAAGGAGGCGGACCGCGAACAATGAGAGATGTTGTAACAACAAGTGCAGTGTTCTTCAGCTATGCACTGCTGGCGGTGTTCGCGCAGAACGCCGTCTTTACCCGTGCACTGGGCGTTTCGCGTCTGGTGCAACTGGTGGGCGATGACCGCACCAGCAGCTGGCTGTTTGGTATGCAGCTGTGCATCACGCAGATGCTGGTAACGCCGTTTGCGTGGTATGCCGGCAGCCAGATCACGCCGCTGGCAAACCGTGCCCAGCTGCGCCCGCTGGTGTATATTTCCAGCATTGCCGTGGTGTGCGTTCTGGAGCACGCCGTGCTGTGGCTGGCGAAGGGCCTGCCGCACCGCAGCGCATTGCTGCGCATCGTGCCGCTGGCGGGCCTGAACAGCTGTGTGCTGGGCACTGTACTGGTGGAGCGCACCCAGAGCTTTACGCTGGGGCAGAGCCTTGGCTTTGGCCTTGGCAGCGGCCTTGGCTATGTGCTGGCGGTGCTGCTGGTAACGGAAGCCCGCCACCGCCTGCGCAGCAAGGCCATCCCGGAAGCATTCCGCGGCCTGCCCATCACGCTGGTGTATATCGGCGTGCTGGCACTGGCGATCTATGGTTTCACCGGACATTCTGTGATCCTGTAACATTGGCAGGGAGGAGAATCGACAATGGCAAAGTATAAACGTCAGAAGGTCAAGCGCTACCGCCGCAGCTTCTACAGTCGCGGTACACGCATCAAAAAAGGCATCGGCATCGTGGTGCTGGTGCTGGCGGTGCTGGGCGCAGCCTGGCTGGCAGCACCCCACGTGCTGGACTGGGCTACCCACACCTGGTATACTGTGGTGAAGAACCGTGATCTGGAAGCTGAATCGGCATCCCGCGCAGCCGCCTCGTCCGAAGCAGCTGCATCCTCGGCGGTACAGGAAGCGGCTTCGTCCCAGCCGGAGCCGGAACAGCCCAAGGAGCTGGACGGCAAGGCCATTACCGGCGGCAGCTGGGCCACAGTGGATGTGAGCACCCTTGCCGATGATGCGGCCATCCGTGCAGCGGCGCAGCAGCTCAAGGCGCAGGGAGCGGATTACGGCCTTGTGCCCCTGAAGGATGCCGACGGCAGCATCCATTATGCTTCGCAGGTGGCGGCGGCTTCCGGCAGCGTTGCCGGGACCACTGTGGACCCGGCCCGCATCGCGGCCATCTTCCGGGAGGAGGGCATCATCCCGGCGGCACAGCTTGCGGCCTTTACCGACCCGGTGTCCGGCTATACCGACCGCAGCATGGCCGTGCATTACAGCGGCACCCAGCTCTGGCTGGATAACGTCAGTGCCAAGGCCGGCGGCAAGTCCTGGCTGGACCCCAGCGCAGCATCCGCTGTGCAGTATGTGGGCGACCTGATCGACGAGCTGCACGGCATGGGCTTTGAGCAGGTGGTGCTCACTGGCGTGCAGTTCCCGAACATCATCACCCGCAAGCAGGAGTTTGCAGCGGCGGGCGGCAAGAGTCAGGAGGGCCGCGCTGCCCTGCTGGCTGCGGATATCAGCACATGGCAGGCCCGCTTTGACGGCAGCGTGGTACTGTGGCTGAGCTACCCGGCCCAGCAGTGCACCGACGCTTCCGATGCACTGGGTGCACCGGCTGTGAGCCTTGGAATGCACAACCTGATCGTCACGGCGGATACGCTGGACGCGGCGGCACGCGGACAGCTGCAGCAGTCTGCCGCCGAAGCCGGTGTGCAGAACGTTGTGATCTGCAGTACCGAGAGCTTCCAGTAAAAAGAACATGGATCGCTTTGGTTATTGTAAAAGGGAGAGATCTACTATGAACACGAAATCCTGCTTTGCACCGGCCCACATCCTTCTGCCTTCGGAGCAGATCCCGCTGGAAAAGTGGGGCTGCATCGCCTGCGACCAGTTCACCAGTGACCGGGATTACTGGCAGAAGGCCGAGGCCGTTGCAGCGGGCAGCCCAAGCACCCTGAACATGATCCTGCCGGAGGTCTATCTGGAGGACGGCGATGCCGATGCACGCATTGAGAAGATCCATGCCGCCATGGATGACTATGCCCGGAACGTGCTGACCCGCGCGGTGGACGGCTTTGTTTACGTGGAGCGCACCGAGCAGAGCGGCAAGGTGCGGCAGGGCCTTGTGGGCATGGTGGATCTGGAAGCCTACAGCTACCGCCGCGGCGCACCCTGCGCCGTGCGTCCCAGCGAAAGCACGGTGGAAAGCCGCATCCCGCCCCGCATGAAGGTGCGCACCGGTGCCGCGCTGGAAACGCCCCATATCATGATGCTGGCGGACGACCCCGGCTGCACCCTCATCGAGCCGGTGGCGGCGCATAAAGCCGAACTGCCCAAGGTATACGAGGGCGAATTGATGCTGGGCGGCGGCCACATTGCGGGCTGGGCTGTGGAAGACCCTGCCCTCATTGCGCAGATCGAAGATGCGCTGGCTGTGCTGGGCAGTCAGGAAGAATTCGACAAAAAGTATCCGGATGCCACCCGCCGCGACCCGCTGACGCTGGCCGTGGGCGACGGCAACCACTCGCTGGCCACTGCAAAGGCCTGCTGGGAGGAGCTGAAAAAGACACTCACACCGGAGCAGGCAGCAAACCATCCGGCCCGCTGGTGTCTGGCCGAGGTGTGCAATGTGCACTCGCCTGCGATCGAGATCGAGCCGATCCACCGCGTGCTGTTCAATGTGGACTGCGCAGCGGTGCTGCTGAGCCTGATCACGTGGAGCGATTCCAATATGGCCGGCTGCAGCTTTGGCGGCAGCAAGCAGCAGCCCTTCACGCTGGCCGGGCCGCACATGTCCAACGTGCTCAGCTTTGAGGACCCAACCGCACCGCTGACCGTGGGCACCATTGACGAATTTATCGAATACTATCTTGAGCACCACAAGGAAGCCCGCGTGGACTATGTGCACGACGAGCCTGCTGTGCGCGCCCTGTGCAAAAAAGGTGCTGTGGCATTCCTGATGCCGCCGTTTGCCAAGAGTGACCTGTTCAAAGGCGTTGTGATGGGCGGCGTGCTGCCGCGCAAGACCTTCAGCATGGGCCACGCAGAAGAAAAGCGGTACTATGTGGAGTGCCGGAAAATTACGGAATAATTATTGGAGAACCATGACATTTAAAGAATTGAATCTGTCCGCCCCGCTTCTGCGCGCTGTGCAGGAGGCAGGCTATGAGACCCCGTCGCCCATTCAGGCGGCGGCGATCCCGCCGGTGCTGTCCGGCCGGGATCTGATGGGCTGCGCCCAGACCGGTACCGGCAAGACGGCTGCTTTTGCGCTGCCCATGCTGGACCGGCTCACGGCCAATGCGCCCCGCAGAAAGGGTGCCATCCGCGCCCTGATCCTGACCCCTACCCGTGAGCTTGCTTTGCAGATCGGCGAAAGCTTTGATGCCTACGGCAAGTATCTCAAGCTGCGCAGCACCGTCATTTTTGGCGGCGTGGGCCAGGCACCGCAGGTGGAAGCGCTGAAAAAGGGCGTGGACATCCTGATCGCCTGCCCGGGACGGCTCAACGACCTGATCGGTCAGGGATTTATCGATCTCTCGAACCTTGAGATCTTTGTGCTGGACGAAGCCGACCGGATGCTGGATATGGGCTTTGTGCACGATGTGAAGAAGGTAATCGCAAAGCTGCCCGGGGAGCGCCAGAACCTGATGTTCAGCGCCACCATGCCAACCGAGATCGAACAGCTGGCGGCCGGCATCCTGCGCAAGCCCGCCTTCGTCAAGGTGGACCCGGTGTCCAGCACCGTGGACCGCATCCAGCAGAGCCTGTACCATGTGGAAAAGGGCAACAAGAAATTCCTGCTGCCGTGGCTCATCAAGAACCTGCAGCCCCCGGTGGTGAACGCGCTGGTGTTCAGCCGCACCAAGCACGGCGCGGATAAAATTGCAAAAGACCTCACCAAGCAGGGCATCCCGGCGGCGGCCATCCATGGCAACAAGAGCCAGACCGCCCGCGTGACCGCGCTGGAAAACTTCAAGGCCGGTAAGACCAAGGTGCTGGTAGCCACCGATATCGCCGCCCGCGGCATCGATATCAGCGAGCTGTCCCATGTGTTCAACTACGACCTGCCCGAGGTGCCGGAGACTTACGTGCACCGCATCGGCCGCACGGCCCGCGCCGGTGCCGACGGTACGGCGGTCAGCTTCTGTGCACCTGAGGAGCAGGAGTATCTGGCAGGCATCGAAAAGCTGAACCGCCGCAAAATTCCCGTGGTGAGCGGCCACCCGTGGGACGGCGTGCCCGCGCCGGTGCGCCCGGAGCCGCCGGTGCGCGGCAAAAAGCCCAAGGCAGCCGCCGCTGAACCGGCAGAAAAGCCTGCCGCAAAGCAGCCGAAGCCCGCAAAGGCCGAAGCAAAAAACGCAAAACCTGAAAAAAAGGCTGCACCCGCACCCAAGGTGCAGGCAAAGCCCGCAAAAACCGAAAAAGAGGAACCACTCATGGATGATACCAAGCGTACAACCGGCGGACGCAGCAATGACCGCCGTTCCAATAATAACAGCCGCCCGCGCCGGGAGCAGAATGCTCCTGCCCGCGGCAGCAATGCGCAGCCCAAGTTTGACCCGCATTTTGTGAGTGCCCCGGAGGCCACTCCGCTGCGCCCGGCCAAAAAGACTCCGGCTGCACCCGCCGCCCCGGCCATCCGCACGGCTGCACAGCCTGCTCAGCAGAACAGCAGCATGCAAGGCCAGAAGAGCCGTCGCAATGACCGCAGCGACCGTCCGGCCCGCCAGAACAGCCAGCCTGCCGCCCAGAGCCAGAGTGCAGAGCAGGGCCGCGGTGCAAACAACGGCCAGCGCGGCCGTCAGAATGCGTCCCGCAATGCACAGCCCGCACCGGCCCGTGCCCCCAGAGCGGAGAGCAGCCGCCGCGGCCGTGCCGCTGCTGCAAGGGACGAAGACCCGGGCCTTGTGCTCATCAGCCGTCGTCCGCCGCAGCAGAAGTTCACGAACTTTGAGGAGTATATGAACGCCCACGGCGGTGCAACTGCACCCATTGAGGACCACAGCGACGAAGTATGAGCAAAAATGAACCGTTTGCCCCATGGCAGTGCCCGCTGTGCGGGGAAAAACTGACCGGCGACAGCACCCTGAAATGCACAAAAGGCCACTGCTTTGACCGCGCCAAGGAGGGCTACTGGCATCTGCTGCCGGTGCAGAGCATGCGCACCAAGGCTCCCGGCGACAGCAAGGAGATGGTGGCCGCCCGCCGCGCGTTCCTGAATGCCGGATACTACGGCATCTTTGGCAAAGCGGTGGGTGAGCTGTGCGCAGAGTACGGCCAGCCTGCCAGCCCGGAGACGGCGCTGCATCTGCTGGATGCAGGCTGCGGCGAGGGCTGGTACGACCGCTGCATCGCGCAGGCGCTTGCCGAAAAAGGCCGCCGGGTGCAGCTGGCGGGTTTTGATATCGCAAAGCCTGCGGTGCGTCTTGCGGCCAAGGCCCTGCCCACGGCACAGTATGCGGTGGCATCCAGCTTCAGCCAGCCGGTGCGCACCGGCTGGGCCGACCTGCTGCTGAACTGCTTTTCGCCCTTTGCACAGGAGGAATTCCTGCGGGTGCTGCGCCCGGGCGGACGGATGATCTATGTGGTGCCCGGTGCCGAACATCTGTACCAGATGAAGGCCGTGCTCTACGAAAAGCCCTATAAAAACCCGGTGCAGCAGATCGCCTATGACGGTTTTGCCGCCATTGGGGAACGGGAAGTGACCGGCCGAGTCACGGTGCCCCACGAACAGCTGGAAGCGCTGTTCGCCATGACACCCTATTACTGGAAAACGCCGCGCGGCGGGGCGGAGCGCCTTGCTGCGCTGTCCCAGCTGGAAACCGATATCTCGTTCCGGTTCCTTGTATTTGAAAAGCTGTAATGATAGCAGTCTGCGTTTTTAATGCACAAGCAACATCCGCAAACTGCATATCGCAAATATGCCGTTTTAATAGGCACTATTTTTGAAAATTGCGATAAAAAGAAAAAAACGCTCGTCATGCAGAATTGTGTGACGAGCGCTTTTTGCTTCAGTTTCTGTCAAAAGCCCCGTCCCCGAGGGGGCTGTCGAGCGAATGCGAGACTGGAGGAGTTCCGTGTGACAGGTCGTCCACGAAAAACACCACTGCCCCACCGCCGGAGGATAGGAGAAGTCCGGCAGGTGAGGGCAGCAGTGCTGTATCAGGATAGAGAGATCGCTTAGTGTTTTTCGCCCTTGGGCAGCAGACCGGCACGCTCCAGGGCCGGACGCAGGGCGAGGTACAGGATGACAGCACACACGGTGGAGGCCACGCTGTTTACAAAGGTGACGCCGCCTGCAATTTTGGTCAGCGCCTGTGCCACGGTGTATTCCTGACCAAAGATGTACACATTGCGGAAGTAGCCCAGGAACGGGTCGGTCAGCACGTTCAGCAGCAGGCCGGAACCGGCAGAAACGATCACCTTGACGAGATAGCCGGAGCTGTGGTTGTCGAGGTCGCGCAGCTTGAATGCCTTGTGCGCCACGGCACCGCAGGTGATGCCGATGATGAACTTGAGCACAAAGGTGGTGACGGCGTAGCCCGGGTCACCGGCCAGAATATCGGCCAGCGCCAGACCAATGGCACCGGCCAGACCGCCGGACACACCGTCCAGCAGCAGGGCGGTCAGGGCGGTGAAGGTGTTGCCCAGATGGAACGAAGAGCCGCCGTAGAACGGCACACGGAAGAACAGATAAGCCACAAGGCTTAAAGCGGCCATGACACCGGTCAGGGCCAGCTCCTTGGTGGTGAAGGTGCGCTTGTACAGCACACTTGCAAACAGAATGACGATGACAACGACTGCCAGAAGCAGCCACATTGCAGTAGTAGACATGATTTTACTTTCCCTCCAAATTTCCAAAATACCAGCCAAAACCCATGCGAACTTGTCAGGGCGAGGCCCTTCCATCTTGCCTGTGGCAAGACCGTTCGGTCGCTTAAAGTCCCCACTGGGGACTTTATTGTTCCGCTTCGCTTCACAAACGCGAACTTGTCAGGGCGAGGCCCTTCCGTCTTGCCCGCGGCAAGACCGTTCGGTCGCTTAAAGTCCCCACTGGGGACTTTATTGTTCCGCTTCGCTTCACAAACGCGAACTTGTCAGGGCGAGGCCCTTCCATCTTGCCTGCGGCAAGACCGTTCGCCGCTTCAAAGCCCCACTGGGGCTTTGATTGCTTCGCAACCACTTACCTACAATCCTACTTGACATTTGGGTGTCCAGCGGGTATGCTCCTATTATACGCAGAACTGACACCATGAAAATACCCAGAATAAAGTTTTTTAATGGGGTCAGTTTGATGCAATATCCAGACAGGAGGGATAATTTATGGTCCATCTGACCACGGCGCTGGATGCTTCTTCTGGCGTGCCGCTGTACGAACAGCTGTACCGCAGCCTTGCCGGAGAGATGCGAAGCGGCACCCTTGCGGCGGGCACCCGGATGCCCGGCAAGCGGCGGCTGGCGGCAGAGCTGTCCGTCTCGGTGAATACGGTGGATGCCGCCTATCAGATCCTGGCGGCGGAAGGGTATCTGGAATCGCGGGAGCGCAGCGGCTTTTATGTACAGGAATATCTGGCCCTGCCGTTCCGGCCTGCCGGCGGGCCGGAACAGCCCGCACCGCCAAAACCGGAACCGCCTGAGCTGCCGGTGCGGTACGACCTTTCCACCCGCGGGGTAGACCCGGAGCTGTTCCCGTTCCGCACATGGGCGCGGCTGCAAAAGGAGCTGCTCTATTCCTCGCCCCAGCTGCTCACCCACGGCGATGCACAGGGCGACCCGGCCCTGCGGCAGGCGCTGGCGGAATATCTTTCCGAATACCGGGGTGTGCAGTGCGGGCCGCATCAGATCGTGGTGGGCGCGGGATTGGAATATCTGCTGGGCCTGCTGGCACCGCTGCTGCCCGGCCCTGCAGCGGTGGAAACGCCGGGCTACCCCCGTGCTTTGCAGGTGCTGCAGAACAACGGTGTGCACTGCTGCTGCCTACCGGTGGACGAGGACGGCCTTTCGGTGGAAGCACTGAACCGGTCGGATGCAGCGGTGTGCTACGTCACGCCCAGCCACCAGTTCCCCACAGGTGTTACCATGCCTGCGGGCCGCAGGGCCGAGCTTCTGCACTGGGCAGCCCGCAGGCCGGGCGGGCGGTATATTATAGAAGATGATTACGATTCGGAGTTCCGTTTTGATACCCGGCCTCTGCCCAGCCTGCAGGGCATGGCGGGTGCAGACGGCCCGGTGGTGTACCTCTCCACCTGCTCCCGCAGTCTGGCTCCCAGCATCCGTATCGCCTATATGGTGCTGCCGGAGCATCTTCTGCCTGCATGGCGGAAAAAATACCGCCTGTACTCCGGCACGGTGAGCCGGTTCGAGCAGCAGACGCTGGCCCGCTTTATCACCGAGGGCTACTTCACCCGGCATCTGGCCCGGGAACGGGTGGCCTACAAGGCCCGGCGGGACGCGCTGGCGGCAGCATTGAACACTGCCTTTGCTCCCGGCGAGCTGACCCTTGCGGGCCTGCACACCGGCCTGCACCTGCTGGCAAAGCTCAAAGACCCGCCGCCGGATGCTGCGCTGCGCTGCGCGGCGGAAGCCGAAGGCGTGCAGCTGAGCCTGCTGAGCGATTACGACCTGACCGGAGAAGCACCCTCAGCGGCGGGCACGCTGGTGCTGGGTTATGGCTCGCTGAAGGACGAGGCCTGCGCCTCGGTGGGCGAAACATTGAAAAAGGTCTGCATGGCAGCGCGGGAAACATCCGTGACCGTGTAAGTGCCGCTGGCGGCATCCCACTGGCCGGGCAGGGCCTGCGCCGCCACAGCGGCGCTGTTGTTGGCAAGAAATTCCAGAGTGCGCTCCAAAGCGTCATAGTCCAGCGCGGTCAGGTCGGTGAGCAGGGCCGAACTGCTGGCACGCAGGGCATCCGGCAGGGTGGCGGGCAGCAGGTCCAGATCCTGCCGAAAAAAAGCATCCCACACGGCAGCGCGGGCCGCTGCGGTGCGTACTGGTGAAAAGGCTTCGTCGGCCTGCAGCTGGCATAAGAATTCGTGCGCGTCCCCGGCGGAAATGCCCTGCACGGCCCGGCTGCGGCCATAGCGGGCAAGCTCTTCCTCGGTCAGTGCGCCGGTAAAGCCTACCCGCACCGGCCCGTACCGGCTGGTAATGCGCTCCAGCACATCGGGAGAAAAGGCCAGATACCTTGTGCCCTCCGGCAGGGCCAGCACCTGTGCCAGCGCTTCGCGGCAGCGGGCCGGGCCAGCGGCGGCATAGCAGCGGGCAAGGGATGTTTCTTCTTCTGCAAAAGGCACGGTGAGCACGGCAGGCACGCTGAGCAGATGCACGCAGTTCTGACTGGCGTTCAGGTAGGCCAGCACAAAGCCGGGCTGTTCGCCGGAGACGCACAGCAGCACAGTGAGCTGGTCGGTGGTCTTAGGCAGCTGGATGGGCACACCGCTCTCGCTGCGGGCAGCCTGCCGCAGCTGGGTGCGCAGCTGCTGACGGGAAAGCAGCACCGTGCCGCCCACCAGCGGCACCAGCACCAGCAGCGAAGCAAACAGTGCTGCCCAAAAGGGCTTCCAACCTCCACTGCGCATGGGATACACCGCCTTTCTTTTGCATAAAGCTTTGGCCTGCAGGCAAGACTTTATGCAGCAAAGGAGGCGTTTGCAGATGAAAAACAAAAAAGAAACCGCACCGACCACAGAGAAAGAACGGGAGGACTTCTGGCTGGAGATCGGCCCCGCCAGCGCCTATTACGGCACAGATTCTTACGAGACCGCGAAAGAAAACGGCGATGCCAGCCCGGATGGCAAAGCCCGGGGGTTTGAAGGCGCAGAGCCGAAAGAAAAGTAAAATAAATTTATGGCAGCGCTATGATGAGGGGAGGACAAAAGTAATACCAAAACAAAATTCATCTATCTGCATAACAGATGAAAAAACAGCATATGATATACAAAATGTCTTGCGCACAAGGACAGAATATGGTATAGTCTTTCTATCGCGCACAACTGTGCGCCAGAAGAACTGAAAAAGACGTGCACGGCGGGGAAAGACCGTGCACTCTGGAGAAGCCCGCTTGTAAAGTGGGTGCCGAAGGTGTAAGGCCGCAGGGAAAGCGGCTGTATCTCTCAGGCAAAAGGACAGAGCCGTCGTCTTTGCGCAATGGGGCGCAGCCGGGAATGCGGCGCACTCCGGCTGCGGAAAATGAGAGCGCTCCGAATTTTGCGGGCAGAGCCTTTGGTGGGTTCTGTCCGCTTTTGTTTTGTGTATAGGGGGAAAGAGAGAATGGTCGAGATGATCACGCAGGTGAACAATGCCATCAATGGCGTGGTGTGGGGGCCGTTTGGTCTGGCACTGCTGTTCTGCACCGGCTTCTGGATGAGCGCCCGCACGGGCTTTTTCCAGTTCCGCAAAATGGGCTACTGGCTCCGGCACACCATCGGCGCGATCTTCACCAACAAGGACATCACCGCGCACACCAGCAAGGAGGATATGGCCATCAGCCAGTTCCAGAGCATGTGCACGGCGCTGGCGGGAACCATCGGCACCGGCAACATCGTGGGTGTGGCAACGGCTATCGTTTCCGGTGGGCCGGGAGCCATCTTCTGGATGTGGGTCATGGCATTGCTTGGCATGATGACCAGCTTTTCGGAGAATGTGCTGGGCGTGTACTACCGCCGCAAAAACGAAAAAGGCGAGTGGTCGGGCGGTGCCATGTACTACCTCACCGATGGTCTTGGCGCAAAGAAGGGCTGCAAACAGCTGGGCAAGGTGCTGGCAGTGCTGTTTGCCTGCTTCTGCATTCTGGCTTCCTTCGGCATTGGAAACATGAGCCAGATCAATTCCATCGCGGGCAACATGAACGCTGCTTTTGGCGTACCGACCCTCGTCACCGGCCTGTGCCTGATGGTGGTCACGGCCCTTATCGTCATTGGCGGTTTGAAGCGCGTTGCCGCTGTTACCGAAAAGCTGGTGCCGCTCATGGCCCTGTTCTACATTGCAGGCGCGCTCATCATCGTAGTGCTGCACGCGGGCAATATCCCGGCGGCATTTGCGGCTATTTTCAAGGGTGCGTTCAACCTGAATGCGGCAGGCGGCGGTGCGCTGGGCTACGGCATCAGCCAGACCATCACATGGGGCTTCAAGCGCGGTGCTTTTTCCAACGAAGCGGGCCTCGGTTCCGCTGTCATGGTCAACTCCGCTTCCAACGTCAAGGAGCCGGTGCATCAGGGCATGTGGGGTGTGTTTGAGGTGTTTGCCGATACCATCGTGGTCTGCACGCTCACTGCTCTGGTCATCCTGACCACCGGCGTGGTGGACCTGCAGAGCGGCGCTGTACTGGCCGGTGTGCAGGACAACGCATTGGTGGGTCAGGCCTTCACCGCCGCATTTGGCAGCTTTGGCCCCAAGTTCATTGCCATCTCCATTCTGCTGTTTGCCTACTCCACTACGCTGGGCTGGAGCCACTACGGCACCAAGGCCGTGGAGTATCTCTTCGGCACCACCGGCAGCCGCATCTACAAGGTGGTCTTTGTGTGCATGACCGTGGTGGGTGCCACCATGAAGCTGGGCCTTGCGTGGGATCTTTCCGACACGTTCAACGGTCTGATGATGATCCCGAACCTGATCGGCGTGCTGGTGCTGTCCGGCACTGTGGTGGACATCACTCGCAACTACTTCGACCGCAGGGTGAAGGGCAAGGACATCGAACCCATGTGGTCGGCTTTCCTGGAGTACCAGAAGCAGGAGGAGGCCGAAGCCGCCGCAGAGGAAGCGGAGCTGGAAAAGGCCGCAAACGAATAAAATACCCAAAAGCAAGGGCTGTCTGTGAATGAGGACGGCCCTTGCTTTTGTCTGCTGCCCTGCCTTATAATAAATTAAAAAACAGGGGAGGGAGCAACCATGAGCGAATTTTCCCATCTGAAAAACAAACTCCTTGCCGAACAGGTGGAGGACGAAATTTACCATTATATTCTGGACACGCCGCTGGAGCCGGGCACCAAGCTGCCCAATGAATTTGAGCTGGGCGAAAAATTCGGTGTGGGCCGCAGCACGGTGCGCGAAGCCGTGAAGCTGCTTTCCAGCAAGGGCATCGTGGAGGTGCGGCGCGGCTCCGGCACCTATGTGGTCACGACTGCCAAGGGCCTTTCGGACCCACTGAACCTGCGCAGCGTGCAGGACAAGAACGCACTGGCGCTGGATCTGGTGAACGTGCGCCTGCTGCTGGAACCGGGCATGGCCGAGATGGCAGCGCTGAACGCTTCCGACGAGGACATTGAGCGCATCCAGCGCCTGTGCGACCGGGTGGAGAGCAAGATCCACAGCGGTGATCTGTACATTGAGGACGACATCGCATTCCATACCTGCATCGCAGAGAGCAGCAAGAACATGGTGGTGGAGCAGCTGATCCCCATTATCGATACGGCGGTCATGATGTTCGTGAATGTTACCCACAAAAAGCTGACGGAGGAGACCATCCTGACCCACCGCATGATCACCGAAGCCATTGCCCGGCATGACCCCATTGGTGCCCGGTCTGCCATGGTGATGCACCTGAACTTCAACCGCAACTGCATCCGAAAGCTTTACGACGGCGAATGGGAAACCTGACGCCGCCGCATTTTACGTCCCCGCACAGCGCAAGGGCTGTGCGGGGACTTTTTATGCCTAAAGTTGTCTGATGACTTTTTAAGACGAATGAAACAGAAAAGTCGAAAAACTGGTTAGATTCTATGATGTGTCCAAGATTTCAGAGCAATGTGCACGAAAAACTGGGCTGGTTATTGTTATAAAGTGGGTTCTGACTGCGACAACTTGCAAACGAGGCGGGATTCGATTAAAATGAACATGTAAGATGTCCGACAGTCAAAAGGACGATTTGCAAAGCAGAAAAAAGAGTATTTTGGAGGTACGATCATGGAACTGCGTTCTCAGGCAGTGCGTAAACTGGCACCGGAAAACGATCCGCTGAAGATCGGCATGGGCTGGAAGGTGGATGACCTTGCAAAGCCCCAGATCATGGTGGAGAGCACCTTTGGCGACAGCCACCCCGGCAGCGCCCATCTGGATCAGTTCGTGAAGGAGGCTGTACAGGCAGTCAACACCCACGGCGGCAAGGCTGCACGCTATTTTGCAACCGATATGTGCGACGGCATCGCACAGGGCCACGACGGCATCAACTACTCGCTGCCCCACCGTGATGCCATCGTGAATCTGGTGGAGGCTCAGGCCAACGCAACCGTGTACGACGGCGGTGTATTCATCGCCAGCTGCGACAAGTCCATGCCCGCCATGCTGATGAGCATTGGCCGCCTGAAGGATATGAGCGCCATCGTGGTCACCGGCGGCGTGATGGAAGCCCACACCCTGCCCAAGAAGTACGTGGTCAACGACCCCGCCTGCGCCATCAACGACCTGCTGACGCTGGAACAGATCGGCAAGTTCGACGCATGGGAAAAGACGGGCGTGATCCCCAACGAGCAGCTGGACTACTACAAGCACAATGCCTGCCCCAGCTGCGGTGCCTGCTCCTTTATGGGCACCGCTTCTACCATGCAGATCATGGCCGAGGCTCTGGGCCTGATGCTGCCGGGCACCGCCCTGATGCCCGCCACCGCCCCGGAGCTGAAGCAGGCCGCCTATGACGCCGGCGTTCAGGTGATGAAGCTGGTGGCCGAGGGCATCAAGGCCAAGGACATCGTCACCATGAAGAGCTTTGAAAACGCCATCATGGTGCACGCCGCCATCTCCGGCTCCACCAATGCCACCATGCACCTGCCCGCCATCGCCCACGAGTTCGGCTTTGAGATCGATGCCGACACCTTTGACCGGATGCACCGCGGCGCACACTATCTGCTGAACATCCGTCCTTCCGGCGACTGGCCCGCACAGTACTTCTACTATGCAGGCGGCGTGCCCCGCGTGATGGAAGAGATCAAGTCCATGCTGCATCTGGACGTGATGACTGTCACCGGCAAGACGCTGGGCGAAAACCTGGAAGACCTGAAGAAGAACGGCTTCTACGAGCACTGCGACGAGATCCTGCAGGAAAAGACCAAGGATCTGGGCATCAAAGTCACCCGCGAGGATATCATCCACAGCTTTGACAACGCCAAGGGCACCGACGGCAGCATCGCTATCCTGAAGGGCAATCTGGCCCCGGAGGGCAGTGTCATCAAGCACACCGCCTGTCCCAAGAACATGTTCCACGCCACCCTGCGCGCAAAGCCCTTTGACAGCGAGGAAGAGTGCATCAGCGCCGTTCTGAACAAGCAGGTCCAGCCCGGAGATGCCATCTTCATCCGTTACGAAGGCCCCCGCGGCAGCGGCATGCCCGAGATGTTCTACACCGGCGAGGCCATCTGCGCCGACCCGAAGCTGGCTTCCAGCGTGGCGCTCATCACCGACGGCCGCTTCTCCGGCGCAAGCCGCGGCCCGGTCATCGGCCATGTCAGCCCGGAGGCTGCAGTGGGCGGCCCCATCGCTCTGGTGGAAGAGGGCGATCTCATCCGCATCGATGTGCCGAACCGCCAGCTTGCCATCGTGGGCGTGAACGGTGAGGAAAAGACCCCCGAAGAGATGGAGGCCATCCTTGCCCAGCGCCGTGCCAACTGGAAGCCCAAGGCTCCCAAGTACACCAAGGGCCTGCTGAAGCTCTACTCTCAGCACGCCGTCAGCCCCATGAAGGGTGCATATATGGAGTAAAAACGCTTCGTTTGCGATAAAAAACTCAAAACAAAAAATCAACTGGTCAGCGTTGTTTTGCTGAACGGTCTGGATGAAGTTGCGCCAAAAACAAAAAAGCGGATATTGCTTCGTCTATAAAAACCATCGGGATCCGGTGTCCGTCTGCGGGGACGGCGCTGAAATAAGACCCAAAGCACACAAAACATCAAAAATGGAGGAAACGTTTATGACAGCTGTTGCAACCCCGGATGCCGCACGGCTCGTGTTCGCCGCGGTGGCGGGCCTGATCCTTTTGCTCATCCTCATCATCAAGTTCAAAGTCCACGCCATGATCTCCATCCTGATCGGTGCGGTGGGCATCGGCCTGATGGCCGGTATGCCCCTGTCTGACATCATCGGCTCGGTCAACGAAGGCATCGGCAACACCTTAAAGGGTATCGCTCTTCTGGTGGGCCTTGGCTCCATGTTCGGTGCCATTTTGGAAGAATCCGGCGGCGCACAGACGCTGGCCGTGACCATGGTGCGCAGGTTCGGCGACGAAAAAGCCGCATGGGCGCTGGGCATCACGGGTCTGGTGGTGGCCATGCCGGTGTTCTTTGATGCCGGTCTGATCATCCTGATCCCGCTGGCCTTCTCTCTGGCAAAGCGCACCAAGCGCTCGGTCCTGTACTATGTCATCCCTCTGCTGGCCGGTCTGGCTGTCGGCCACGCCTTCATCCCTCCCACGCCGGGCCCCGTTCTGGTGGCCAGCATGCTGGGCGTTGATCTGGGCTGGGTCATCCTCATCGGCATCTTCTGCGGCATCTTCGCCATGATCGCTGCCGGTCCCATCTGGGGCTCCATTTGCGGCAAGAAGTATATGATCGAGGTGCCCGAGCACGTTGCACAGCAGGCAGACATCGACGAGAGCAAGCTGCCCAAGTTCGGCACCATCGTGGGCATCATCCTGATCCCGCTGGTCCTCATCATTGCAAACTCTGTGGCAAAAGTGGTGCCCGCTCTGGCTGGCATCCAGCCCGTTCTGGCCTTCCTCGGTGAGCCCTTCATGGCTCTGCTGCTGGCTACCATCGCTGCTATGTATCTGCTGGGTACCCGTCACGGCTATAACAATGCCCAGCTGGAAAAGATCATGACCAAGTCCCTTGAGCCCACCGGCATGATCCTGCTGGTCACTGCCTGCGGCGGCGTGCTGCGCTACATGCTGCAGAACTCCGGTCTGGGCGATGTCATCGGCAACGCCGTGGCAAACGCCAGCCTGCCGCTGGTTCTGGTGGCCTTCATCGTGGCTGCTCTGGTGCGCATCTCCGTTGGTTCCTCTACCGTGGCTATGACCATGGCAGCAGGCATCATCTCCGCCATGCCCGGCATCAGCGAACTCAGCCCGCTGTATCTGGCCTGCGTCACCGCTGCCATCGCCGGCGGCTCCACCGTGTGCTCCCACTTCAACGACTCCGGCTTCTGGCTGGTGAAGAGCCTTGTGGGCATGGACGAAAAGACCACCCTCAAGACCTGGACCATCATGGAAACTCTGGTTGGCGGTGTGGGCTTCCTGGTAGCACTCATCATCTCCTTCTTTGCCTGATCATCCTCATCTGCGGGGCTGTGCCTGCACACAGTCTGCGCAATGCTTTGCAAATTCCTGAAATCTCCTCAGCACAGCAGCCCCCCGGGCGGTGAACCGCCCGGGGGGCTGCTGCTTTCTGTATTATCTGTATTATAAAAGCGGAAGGTCCGGCCCGGAGGCCAGCTGGATGAAGGCGTCCATTTCCCGGGTGCAGCATTTATCCTTGTGGTAGAACATCTGGCGGTACATGGTCAGCCGGAAGTCTGACACCTCCAGAATGCGCAGATCTCCTCTGGACGCAGGCTCGGCCACAGCGAAGCGCGGCAGCAGGGAAATGCCGGAGGAGCGCTCCAGCATCTTGATGATAAAGGAGGTATCGCTGATCTCAAGGCTGGGGGTCAGCTCGATCTGGCGGGAAGCCAGAAACCGGTCAAAGGTGCGGCGGTAGTTGGCGTTGCGTTCGGTGAGGAAGAAGGGCTTGTCCAGAAGCTCTGCTACCCGGTACGGGCCGGGGTGGCCGAGGTTGATGTCCGGGGAAGCCACGAACACCACCTCCTCCGGCACCTCGTTGCACTTGTGCCAGCTGTTGGAGTAGCGCGGCTCGTCCAGAATGCAGATGAGGTCCACCTCGCCGCGTTCCATCTTTTCGATCAGCTCTTCCGGGGAGCCGGTAGTGACCCGAAGGCTGACTTTGGGGTGTTCCACCCGGAACTGATGCATCAGGCCGGGCAGACGGAAAAAGCAGAGAGATTCCAGCGTGCCGATGTGCAGGCAGCCCTCCAGCTCGGCATCCTCGCTCAGGGCGCGGCGGGCATTGTGGATGGTATCCAGAATGCTGTTGGCGTATTCCAGAAAGCACTGGCCCTGTGCGGTCAGGATCACCCGCTTGCCCATGCGGTCGAACAGGCGCACACCCAGCTCTTCTTCCAGCGCTTTGATCTGCACGGTAACGGCAGACTGGGAATAGCCCAGACTTTCCGCTGCCTTGGAAAAGCTCTGGAACTGGGCGGCACGGATCAGGGTGTTCAGCTGGCGCACTTCCATGGCAAAGCTCCTTTGCTATTAATATTTTTAAACTATAACTTTAGTTTTATGAATTTGAATCATGCATATGTCTATGTTAAACTAAATGTGTCAACACGTCAAGTGAAAATTTGACGTTTCGTGAAAGGCTGGCCGTGCGGGCTGCGGCGGAGAGAGCGCTGTCAGGTGCCGCACAAAGGTCAGGATAGGAAAAGGAGGATTTTATTCTTATGGAAAAGAAAAAATTCAAGCTCGGACTGCTGCCGAAGCTGCTCATCGCCATCGTGCTGGGCATCATCATCGGCCAGTTCTTCCCGGTGTGGTTCTGCCGGGTCGTCGTCACGGCATCCAGCATCTTCAGCTCGTTCCTGAAGTTCGTCATCCCGCTGATGATCGTGGCCTACGTCACCATGGGCATTGCCGACCTGAAGAGCGGCGCAGGCAAGCTGCTGCTCATCACGGTGGCTCTGGCCTACGGCTCCACTCTGATCGCAGGCTCGGCATCCTATCTGGTGTCTGCAAACCTGTTCCCCAGCTTCATGAGCGAAGGCGCTCTGGAACAGATCGCCGCCACGGCTGACAACTCTCTGGCCAGCTACATCTCCATCTCCATCCCGCCCATTCTGGACACCCTCTCTGCCGTGGTGCTGGCCTTTGTGCTGGGCCTGTGCATGTCCACCTTGCGCGGCAAGACCATCGGTGATACACTTTACAACGGCATGAAGGACTTCTCCGGCATCATCGATCAGGTGCTGCACAGCGTCATCATCCCGCTGCTGCCCCTGTACGTCTGCGGTACCTTCATCGACATGACCAAGTCCGGCAAGACCTTTGCCATTCTGGGCATCCTGTGGAAGGTGTTCCTGGTGGTCATCATCATGCATCTGGTCTGCATCTTCCTGCAGTTCTGCGTTGCAGGCGCTGTGAGCCACAAGAGCCCCTTCAAGATGATCCGCAACCAGATCCCCGGCTACACCACCGCTCTGGGCACCCAGTCCTCTGCAGCCACCATCCCGGTCAACCTGCAGTGCGCTGCGGCTGACGGCATCAGCGAGCAGATCCGCAACTTCGTGGTGCCTCTGTGCGCAAACATCCACATGGCAGGCTCCATGATCACCATTACCGCCTGCGCAACTGCCGTCTGCCTGATGAACCAGCTGCCCATCAGTCTTGCTACCGTGGTGCCCTTCATCATGACTCTGGGCGTTGCCATGGTGGCTTCTCCCGGTGCTCCCGGCGGTTCCATCATGACCGCTCTGCCCTTCCTGTACATGATCTTCGGCGCTGAGGCCGGCGACCCCAATGGCTCCATCTGCGCCATCATGGTGGCTCTGTACATCACCCAGGACTCTTTCGGCACTGCCTGCAACGTCTCCGGCGACAACGCCATCGGTGTCATCGTGGAGACCATCTACCAGAAGTTCATCAACAAGAGCAGCACAAGCGTCTGATGCGCCCTGCGCGGTTCTTGACCTGACAGGAGTGACACCCCATGGCATTTATCAGTGTTTTTGATGTTCTGGGCCCGAACATGATCGGCCCTTCCAGCTCCCACACCGCAGGTGCGGAGATCATCGCCTTTCTGGCACAGAAGATGATCGCCCCGCCGCTGAAGCGGGTGGACTTTACCCTCTACGGTTCCTTTGCCAAGACCTACCACGGCCATGGCACCGACCGCGCCCTGCTGGGCGGCATCATGGGCTTTTCGGCCGATGATACCCGCATCCGGGATTCCTTTGCCATTGCCACCGACCGCGGCCTTGGCTACAGCTTCACCCCCAATGAGGTGGAGACCGATATCCACCCCAACACGGTGGATATCCGCATGGAGAATGCGGCCGGTCAGGTGATGACCGTGCGCGGTGAATCGCTTGGCGGCGGCAAGGTGCGCATCGTGCGGATCAACGGCGTGGAGGTGGACTTTACCGGCGAGTACAATGCCCTCATCGTGGTGCAGAAGGACAAGCCCGGCGTGGTGGCCCACATCACCAAGATCCTCAGCGACCGCAGCGTGAACATCGCGTTCATGCGTCTGTTCCGCGAGGAAAAGGGCCACACGGCTTACACCATCGTGGAGTCGGATGAGCGCCTGCCCGAGGGTGTGGATCAGCTGCTGCTGGCAAACCCGAACATCAACGATGTAATGGTCGTGCAGCCGTAAGGAGGGACAAGCGATGAACATGGATTTCAAGTCCGCCAAGGAGCTGCTGGACCTGTGCGAGGAAAATCAACTGCCCATTTCGGAAGTGATGCGCCAGCGGGAATGCATTCTGGGCGAAGTGCCCCGGGATGCTGTGGATCACCGCATGGCAAAGGCATGGGAGATCATGCGCGCTTCTGCCACCCAGCCGCTGAAAAAGCCCATCAAATCCATGGGCGGGCTCATTGGCGGCGAGGCCAAAAAGCTGGAAACACATTATAATAAGAAGAAAAACATCTGCGGCGATGTGCTGCAGAAGGCCATGACCTACGCCATGGCCGTGCTGGAAGTGAACGCTTCCATGGGCCTGATCGTGGCTGCACCCACCGCAGGCTCTGCAGGCGTGGTGCCGGGCATGATGCTGGCCCTGCAGGAGTGCTACCGCATCTCCGACCAGCGCATCGTGGATGCCTTGTTCAACGCCGGTGCCGTGGGCTATCTTGCCATGCGCAACGCCACCGTGGCCGGTGCCGTGGGCGGCTGTCAGGCCGAGGTGGGCATTGCGTCTGCCATGGCTGCTTCTGCCGCCGTGGAGCTGATGGGCGGCGACCCGCAGCAGTGTCTGGATGCAGCTTCCACCGTGCTGATGAACATGCTGGGCCTTGTGTGCGACCCCGTAGGCGGGCTGGTGGAGTATCCCTGCCAGAATCGCAACGCTGCCGGTGTGGCCAACGCCCTCATTGCAGCAGAACTGTCCCTGAGCGGCATCCGCCAGCTGATCCCCTTCGACCAGATGCTGGATGCCATGTACGCCGTGGGCAAGCGCCTGCCCGCCGAGCTGCGCGAGACCGCCCTTGGCGGCTGTGCCGCCACCCCCGCCGCCTGTTCCGTCTGCGGCCTGTGCAGCGGGAACTGATCTTTCAACATGCAGCGCCGCCGGTGTGGAAACGCCCGGCGGCGTTTTTGCGCGTTTGTGACCGGAAATGCCGGCCCGAACGTCGGGACTTTGCATCTTTTTGTGCAAACACGCCGAAAAGATGGCCGGGATGACTGGCGCTTGTCTGCGAAATGTGATAAACTAAATGCAGAAGTGCTCTGCGCAGCCCGTGCAGAGCGGCAAAAAAGATGATAAGTGAGGTCGTTTGTAATGAAGATCATTCGTGCAAAGGATTATGCGGATATGTCCCGCAAGGCAGCCAATATCATTTCGGCACAGGTCATTATGAAGCCCAACTGCGTGCTGGGTCTGGCGACCGGCGGCACCCCTGTGGGCGCGTATGCACAGCTGGTGGACTGGTACAACAAGGGCGACATCGATTTTTCTGAGGTGACCACCGTCAATCTGGACGAGTACCGCGGCCTGCCCAAGGAGCACCCGGAAAGCTACTGGAGCTTCATGCACCGCAACCTGTTCGACAAGGTGAACATCGACCCTGCAAAGATCAACCTGCCGGACGGCACCAACCCCGATGCAGAGGATGCCTGCGCAAAGTACAACCAGATCATCCACGCTGTGGGCGGCATCGACCTGCAGCTGCTGGGCATCGGCCACGACGGCCACATCGGCTTCAACGAGCCGGGCGAAGCCTTTGAGCTGGAGACCCACTGCGTGGATCTGACCCCCGAGACCATTGAGGCAAACAAGCGCTTCTTTGACGGCAATGTGGATCTGGTGCCCAAGCAGGCCTATACCATGGGCATCAAGACCATCATGCAGGCACGTAAGGTGCTCATGGTGGCAAACGGCGCAGGCAAGGCCGAGATCATCAAGAAGGCATTCTTCGGCCCCGTCACTCCGGAGGTGCCCGCAAGCATTCTGCAGATGCATCCGGACTTCACGCTGGTGGGCGACGAGGAAGCTCTGAGCCTGATCTGATCGTTCCGCGCTCTGACTGCCGCACGGTGCAATGCTGTGCGGCAGTTTTTTGCTGCCAACGGCTTTACAATCGCGCAAAAAGGCGGTATTCTTTTATATATGACACTTTTCTCAGGGAGGAAACCATGGATATCCGCCAGCTGCACTACTTTCTGGTATTGTGCGATGAAATGAATTACAGCCGCGCGGCACAGCGGCTGTTTTTGTCACGGCAGGCACTGCGGCAGAGCATCTCTGCGCTGGAAGCCGAGCTGTGCGGGCCGCTGTTCCTCAGCGCCCACCACAAGCTCACCCTTACCGACCGCGGCATGAGCCTGCAGCGCCATGCCGCGCCGGTAGTGGAGCAGTTCCAGCAGATGCAGGCATCCCTGCGGGCCGAGATCCAGTCGGCGCAGCCGGTGCGCATCGGCATCAGCGTGTCGCTGGTGCCGGACTACCTGCCCGGATTGGAGACCCAGCTGGACAAGTTCCGCCAGCAGTATCCCCATGTGGAGATGCGCTTCCGCATGATGGACAACGATGCGGTGGCGGACGATGTGGAGCAGGGGGAGCTGGACGCGGGTCTGGTCATCGATCTGGGCTGTGCTGCGCCGGTACTGGCCCGCACCACCCTGCGGGCAGACCCTGCCTGCCTGCTGGTGCCCCGGGGGCACGCGTTCTGGGATAAGGAGAGCATCCCGCTGGCAGAGCTGCGCGGTCAGCGGGTGCTGCTGCCCAGCTTGCGGCAGGATCTGTTCAGCCCGCTGTGGTCGGCCTGCGCCCGGTTGGGCTTTGCGCCGAATGCGGAGATCGGCCCCAGCTTTTATCAGGCCTATTATCTTGTGCAGGAGCAGCTTTGCACCTGTCTGACCCGCTATGAACCGGGAGCCAGACGGGAACTGGACCGTGTGCGGGATGTGCTGCTGGAAGATCTGCCCCCGCTGTGCGTCTCACTGGTGCAGCGGCGGGATCATTCCTCTGCCTACATCGACCTGCTGCGCAGCTACCTGATGGAGGTGCTGGGCGGTTCGGCCAGCCTGCCGCCCCGCCGCGGACGGCCCGCAAAGCCGTTCTACAATTTCCCGGTGCTGTCCAGTGCTGCGGCAAAGGCTGCACCGGCCCACCCGGTGCCCGGCACCCAGCTGGATTTTGCCGGCGGCACCAACTTCCGGGAGCTGGGCGGTTACGAAGCCGACGAGGGCAAGCATATCAAGTGGGGCCAGATCTGGCGCGGCATCCCTACCTGCAAGCTCACCGGTGAAGCCGACCGCGCGAAGCTGGACGCGCTGGGCCTGCGCCTGATTCTTGATCTGCGCAGCAGCGGGGAAGTGCAGAAAGAACCGGACTACGTACCGGACGGTGCACGTCTGGTGCAGATCTGCGGCCTGTGCGCCGAGGACGGCCACGAGATCTCCTTTGCGCCGGATGGTATCGCCGCCCTGATGAAGGGCCATGAAGAAAGCGCCGACGGCAGCACCTTCATGCAGGCGATGTACGAGCGGATGCTGTTTGGCAACAAGGCCTTCAAGGAGCTGTTCCGTGCGCTGGAAGCAGGCGAGACCCCCATCCTGTTCCACTGCTCGGCCGGCAAGGACCGCACCGGCGTGGCGGCCATGCTCATTCTGCTGGCACTGGGCGCTTCGGATGAGACGATCTGTGCGGACTATGAGCGCACGAACCTCTGCCGCAAGGCTGAGATCGACGCAGTGCTGGCGGAGCACGCCGAAGAGATCGCGGCAAACCCGGCCTGCCGGATGCGCTATTACCGCAAGGCGGGCGTGGACCCGGCAGCCGCACCCTTTGTGCTGCGCACCATCCGCGCAAAATACGGCAGCGCCGAGAACTATCTGGAAGCCGAATACGGCCTGACCCCTGCGCGCCTGATGCGCCTGCGCAGGATGTATCTGGAATAAACGGGAACGGGGACGGCATCCGGTGCGGATACTGTCCCTGTTTTCTGCACAAAATGTTCTGCGGAGCAGGGTTTTCCTCTTGACAAGCGGGCAAATGTTTCGTACTATAAATAGTAGTATGGAATAAAAGACGCTGTGTGCAGGTCGTTCCCGTGACCCGTGTCCCTTACAGGCAGAGCCTGCCTGTTTTTATATAAGATAGAACCGTAGATAGAAAAGCTTGCAGCCTGTTCGTGCGGCATTGGCCGTGCGTGTGGTTTTGTTGCCACTTTTTGCATTGAAAGCTCGCTTATAAAAATGTTTGCAGCCTACACCTGCCCTACAGCGTCTCCTGCTTATGATTCAGAATTTTGAATTCTAACAAAGGAGAGTGAAACGCGATGACCGCGATTGGAGTGATCGTGGCCCTGATCGCTGCTGTGATCGGCGTTGGTGCGGGCTATTTTATTGGCTACAACAACCGTAAAAAGACCGCCGAAGCCCAGATCGGCAGCGCAGAAGCCGAGGCGACCCGCCTTGTGAACGAAGCGATCAAGACCGCAGAACAGAAACGCAAGGAAGCGGTTCTGGAAGCAAAGGACGAGGCCTTCAAGCTGAAGGCCGAGGTGGATGCCCAGAAGGCAGAAGCCGATAAGGAGATCAAGCAGCGCCGTGCGGAGATCAGCCGTCAGGAGAACCGCATCGACCAGAAGGAAACTGCCCTCGACCGCAAGACCGAGGCGCTGGAACGCAAGGAAGAAGAGCTGAAAAAGCGCGCCGCTGAGGCCGAGGAGCGTCTGGCTGAGATCGATGCCCTGCGTGCCAAGGAGATGGAGCGGCTGGAAACGCTGGCCGGCCTGAGTCAGGAGGATGCCCGCGAAGTGCTGCTGCACAAGGTGGACGAGGAACTGACCCACGAAAAGGCTGTGCGCGTTGCCGCCTATGAGACCGACCTGAAGGAAAACTGCGACAACATTGCCCGCAACCTGATCGGTCAGGCCGTCAGCCGCTGCGCTGCCGACCACTGCAGCGAGACCACCGTGAGCGTGGTGCCGCTGCCCAGCGACGAAATGAAGGGCCGCATCATCGGCCGCGAAGGCCGCAACATCCGCGCCTTGGAGACTGCTACCGGCGTGGACCTGATCATCGACGATACCCCGGAGGCCATTACGCTGTCCTCCTTCGACCAGACCCGCCGCGAGGTGGCCCGCATGACGCTGGAACGCCTGATCGGTGATGGCCGCATCCACCCCGCCCGCATTGAGGAAACGGTGGAAAAGTGCCGCCACGAGCTGGAGCTGCAGATGAAGCGCGAGGGCGAGCGCGCCGTGATGGAGCTGGGCATCCATGGCCTGCACCCGGACCTCATCAAACTGATCGGCCGGCTCAAGTACCGCACCAGCTTTGGCCAGAACGCTCTGAACCACAGCATGGAGGTGGCATGGGTGGCCGGTCTGCTGGCAGGCGAAATGGGTGTGAATGTGACCATGGCACGCCGTGCCGGTCTGCTGCATGATATCGGCAAGGCGCTGGATCACGAGATCGAGGGCAGCCATGTGCAGATCGGTGTGGACATCTGCCGCAAGTACAAGGAAAATACCCAGATCATCCATGCCATTGAGGCTCACCACGGCGATGTGGAGCCTAAGACTCCGCTGGCCTTCATCATTCAGGCTGCCGACGCCATCAGCGCTGCACGCCCGGGTGCCCGCCGCGAGAACGTGGAAAGCTACGTCAAGCGTCTGGAAAATCTGGAGGAGATCTCTTCCAGCTTTGAGGGCGTGGAGCAGGCCTTTGCCGTGCAGGCAGGCCGCGAAGTGCGCATCATGGTCAAGCCCGATGTCATCAGCGACGATCAGGTGATCCTGCTGGCACGCTCCATTGCCAAGAAGATCGAGGACACGCTGGATTACCCCGGCCAGATCAAGGTCAATGTGATCCGCGAGAGCCGCGCTGTGGAGTACGCAAAATAAAGTTTTGCCCAAAAAGCTGCCGTGCAGATGCACAGCAGCTTTTTTCTGCTTGTAATCCGGCGGCAAAAAAGGTATCATGGAGAAAAACAGACCGAAAGGGGAGAACCACTCTATGAAACATGCAAGAAAATGGCTGGCCTGCCTGCTGGCGGGTGCACTGGCACTGGCGGTGCTGGCCGGATGCAGTGCACTGATGGACGGCACGGTGCAGAAGGATACAGAACAGGCCAAGGCCCTGATGAAAGAGGTAGACTCCAGCCTGACCTATAATACCGATCTGGAAGATGCAGCCAGCCGTCTGGCAGACTGGCTGGTGGAGGACTCCACCCAGCTGACCACCCAGTCCGGCCTGCTGACACGCAAGGTGCCCATGACCACCGGCTCCGGTGCCATGCTGGACAAGAATGTGTACGAGTTTATCGATCATTCCACCAGCTTTCTGTTCCTGCCAAAAGGCGTGGTGATCGGCCTTGCAATGAACAACGAATGGGGCTTTACCGGCTACCTGTATGCTCCGCCGCTGAGCGAGGCGGGCAGTGCACTGCGCAGCTATGCGGCAGGCCGCACACAGATGGGCGCGGTGTTCATTGAATACGGCGGCGAGATTTACGTAGTGGCGATGTTTGCCTGAAAAACGAAAAAACGGTGTTTCCCTGCTGAGAACGGTGCGTTTTCAGCAGGGATTTTTTGAGTCTGGTATGTGCACAAAAAACGGGTTGAAAGTACGACTTATGCACAAAAAATGAAAATACACAGGTGAAATCTCTTCATCTGTTTCCGGGAAAAACACAAAAAACTCATGTTTTCGTGAAACTGTATTTTGCGAAAATACAGTACATCTTCAAATCTGCACAAAAATAAAAACATATTTTTCACTGACCATTGGTCAAAGCACAGAAAAACAGCCGGAAGCCTTTCTTTTTTAGGTGGAACAGCGTATAATGCGGATATCGCACAAAGGTGTGCAGTGCTCCAGAGGAGGAGCAAAAAACCTTTGTGCATTTTTCACCATTCAATGCTTTACTTTAATAAAGCATTGAGGCAAGAGAGAGGGAAAAAATATGAAATTCGATCGTCGTATTTCTCGCCGCAGCTTCCTGGCTGCTGCAGGCGTATCGGCTGCTGCACTGGCTCTGACTGCCTGCGGCGGCTCTTCCAGCACCGCTGCTTCCGGCTCCACCGCTGCTTCTGGTGCAGCCGCCTCTGCTGAGGGCGGTGTGCTGAACGTCATGCTGGAGACCGAAGTCCAGTCTCTGGACCCCCAGCTGGCTACCGACGGCACCTCCTTTGAGGTCATCGCATGCTACACCGACGGCCTGATGCAGATGGATGCGAACGGTGCAGCCGTGGAGGCTCTGGCAGAGAGCTATGAGCTGAGCGAGGACGGCAAGACCTACACCTTCCACCTGAAGGATGCAAAGTGGTCCAATGGCGATGCCGTTACCGCAGCCGACTTCGTGTTTGGCTGGCAGCGTGCTGTTGACCCCGCAAACGCATCCGAGTATGCCTACATGCTGAGCGATATCGGTCAGGTGGTCAACGCCGCCGAGATCATTGCAGGCGACAAGCCCGTCACCGATCTGGGCGTCACCGCAGTGGACGACAAGACCCTGAAGGTGGAGCTGAATGTTCCGGTCAGCTACTTCCTGAGCCTGATGTACTTCCCCACCTTCTACCCCATGAACCAGAAGTTCTTTGAGAGCTGCGGCGATACCTACGGCACCAGCGCAGACACCGTGCTGTCCAACGGTGCATTCGTGCTGACCAGCTATGAGCCGGCTGCCACCGCTTTTGAGCTGGTGAAGAACGCCGATTACTACGATGCCGACCGCATTGCGCTGGACGGCCTGAACTATCAGGTCATCAAGGACAGCCAGCAGGCTCTGATGAGCTATCAGAACGGCGATCTGGATATCACCCTGCTGAACGGCGAGCAGGTCGAGCAGGTCAAGGACGACCCCGAGTTCACCAGCGTGGGCGCCGGCTACCTGTGGTACATCAGCCCCAACATGGACGCTGTGCCGGAGCTGGCAAACCTGAACCTGCGCCGTGCCATCACCTTTGCACTGGATCGTGATTCCATCACCAATGACGTGCTGAAGGACGGCTCTTCTCCCGCCTACACCGCAGTGCCCGCACAGTTCGCCACCGGCCCGGACGGCAGCGATTTCAGCGCCGACCAGACCAAGTTTGCAGAGTTCTGCGCATACGATCCCGACAAGGCTGCAGAGTACTACGAGCAGGCCAAGGCTGAGCTGGGCAAGGATTCCTTCTCCTTCACCATGGTCGTCGATGCCGACGATGCTCCTCAGAAGGTCGCTCAGGTCGTTCAGGAGCAGCTGCAGACCACCCTGCCCGGCTTTACTCTGGAGCTGAAGGTAGAGCCCAAGAAGCAGCGCGTGCAGGATATGCAGGACGGCAACTTTGAGATCGGCCTGACCCGCTGGGGCCCCGACTACGCCGATCCCATGACCTATCTGGGCATGTGGGTCACCGGCAACTCCAACAACTACGGTCTGTGGAGCGACGCTGACTACGATGCCATCATCGCAGAGTGCACCACCGGTGATCTGTGCACCGATCCCGAGGGTCGCTGGGAAGCCATGTATGACGCTGAGTCCATCGTGCTGGAGCAGGCCGCCATCTTCCCGCTGTATGGTCAGTGCAACGCCGAGATGATCTCTTCTGCCGTGACCGGCGTGGACTTCCACCCGGTTGCTCTGAACCGCGTCTACAAGGACGCAAAGAAGAGCGTCTGATCCTGATCGAGAACTGAAATGCCGCACAGTGGCAGCGAAAATGCCGCTGTGCGACTTTTTGGCTTTTGCACTGTCCGCGTGCGGTGCACGGCTGACCGCGGCAGGCGGGAGCCGTTCTGCCCCGTGCAGGGCGGAGAAGAAACTTTAAGGGGGTCTACCCAACGTGAAAAAATACACGCTCAAGCGTATTATCACTTCGTTGTTTACGCTGCTGGCCATCCTGCTGGTGTTGTTCATCCTCATGCAGCTGATGCCCGGTTCGCCCTTCAACGATGAAAAGCTGACACCGGAAATGCGCGCATCCCTGTACGCAAAGTACGGTCTGGATCAGCCCATCTATGTGCAGTTCTTCCGCTATGTGACCAACATGCTGCGCGGTGACTTCGGCGTAAGCTACAATATTTCCAAGAACACGCCCATCTCCCAGCTGATCCAGTCCCGTCTGCCCATTTCCATCCGTGTGGGCGGCATGGCTGTTACACTGGGTGCCATCGTGGGCCTTGTGCTCGGCATCATTGCAGCCCTCAAGCGGGACACCATCTTCGACACTCTGGCCACCATCATCTCGGTCATCGGCGTGTCGGTGCCGTCTTACGTGATCGCACTGGCCTTGAGCTATACCTTTGGTTTCAAGCTCAAGTGGTTCCCCATGCTGTTCAGCGCAAAGGACGTGTTCGGCTCCAGTGTGCTGCCCAGCATCTCGCTGTCCATGTTCACCATGGCTTCCATTGCCCGCTTTACCCGCAGTGAAATGATCGAAGTTCTGGACTCCGATTATATGCTGCTGGCCGAGAGCAAGGGCATTTCCGGCCCGGCGCTGATCTTCCGCCACGCGCTGCGCAATGCGCTGATCCCCATTATCACCGTGCTGGCCCCGCTGATCGTGGACCTGATGACCGGCTCGCTGGTGGTGGAGAAGATCTTCGCCATTCCCGGTGTGGGCAGCCTGCTGGTGACGGCCATCCAGTCCAACGACTACAATGTGGTCATCAGTCTGAGCTTCATCTACAGCGCCATGTACATTGGCATCATGCTGGTCGTTGACCTGCTGTACGGCATCATCGACCCGCGCATCCGCTTGGCAAAGGGGGACGACTGATATGGCAGAAAAAGCGATTCACCTGGGCGGCGAAGCCACGGCTGATGCCATCGTCAGCGCAGTGGATACCATGTATTCCGAGCACACCTTCAACGAGAAGGACTTTGTGCTCAAGCATAACGACGCAGAGATCGCAATGGACTCGAACTTTGCCGCACAGAGCTTCTGGAAGGATGTGCGGGTGCGCTTCTTCCGCAAAAAGAGCGCAGTGCTCGGCCTGATCCTCGTTGTCTTTATCGTGCTGCTGGCGGCATTTGGCCCCGGCATGAACGAGTATACCTACTCCGGTCAGGAGCTGAGCCAGAAAAACTTTGCGCCCCGCGTGCAGGTGCTGGAGAACTTCGGCATCTTCAACGGTGACGAGAAAATGAGCACCACCACCGGTTCCAAGACAGTGAATGCCTATGTGGAAAAGGGCAAGGAGGATGTCTACTACTGGTTCGGCAGCGACACCTATGGCCGCGATATCTGGACCCGTACCTGGGAGGGTGCCCGCGTGTCCCTGATCATCGCGGTTGCCGCCGCCATCATCGATATGGTCATCGGCATGAGCTACGGCCTGATCTCCGGCTACTTTGGCGGCAAGGTGGATATGATGATGCAGCGTTTTCTGGAAGTTGCCAACGGCATCCCCCGTCTGGTGATCGTCACGCTGCTTCTGCTGGTGCTCAAGCCCGGCATGATCACCATTATCTTTGCCCTGATGCTGACCGAGTGGGTGGGCATGAGCCGCATTGCCCGCGCTGAGATGCTCAAGCTGAAGGATCAGGAGTTCGTGCTGGCCTCCCGCACGCTGGGCGCAGGCAGCTTCTTCATCATCTTCAAGGAAGTGCTGCCCAACATCATCGGACCCATCATCACGCAGGTCATGTTCAGCATCCCCACCGCAATTTTCACCGAGGCATTCCTGTCCTTTGTGGGTCTGGGCATCCCGGTGCCGCAGTGCTCGCTGGGTTCTCTGATCAGCGAGTTGTACAACAGCTTCACCACCCATCCTTATCAGATCATCCCGCCGATGGTGGTCATGAGCCTGCTGATGATGAGCTTCAACCTCGTGGCCGACGGCCTGCGCGAGGCTCTGGACCCCAAGATGAAGAGTATGTAAGGAGGAACACCCCATGCCTGAAAAGAAAAAAGAACAGGTCTTGTCGGTGCGAGACCTTGATATCACCTTTAAGACCACCGCAGGCCCGGTGCACGCCATCCGCGGCGTGAACATTGACCTGTACAAGGGCGAAACGGTGGCGCTGGTGGGCGAATCCGGCTCCGGCAAGTCCGTTACCATGAAGGCCGCCATGGGCATTCTGGCCCAGAACGCTACCGTGAACAGCGGTTCCATCCAGTTCAGCTACCATCACGCTGATGGCAGCCCCGAGACGGTGGATCTGCTGCAGAAGGACAAAAAGTGGATCCGCCGCCACATCAACGGCAAGCGCATCGCCATGGTGTTTCAGGACCCCATGACCAGCCTTGACCCCACCATGCCCATCGGCAAGCAGATCATGGAGGGCATGCTGTGGCACTACAAGATGCCCAAGGATGCCGCCTACAAAAAGGCTGTGCAGCTGCTGGAAGAGGTGGGCATCACCGATGCCGAAAAGCGCATGAAGAGCTACCCGCACCAGCTGTCCGGCGGTATGCGCCAGCGTGTGGTCATTGCCATTGCACTGGCCTGCGACCCCGACCTGCTGATCTGTGACGAGCCCACCACGGCACTGGATGTGACCATTCAGGCCAAGATCCTGGAGCTGATCCGCAGCATCCAGCGTGAGCGCGGCATCTCTGTCATTTACATCACCCATGATCTGGGCGTTGTGGCAAAGGTGGCCGATTATGTGGACGTGATGTACGCAGGCAAGATCGTGGAGACCGGCACCATCGACGAGATCTTCTACGAGCCGCGCCACCCCTACACATGGGGCCTGCTTTCCGCCATGCCCGATCTGGACACCGCAGACGACCGTCTGTACACCATTCCGGGTTCGCCGCCGAACCTGCTGCATGAGAAGCAGGGCGATGCCTTTGCGCCGCGCAACCACTTTGCCCTGAACATCGACGACGAAGTGGACCCGCCCATGTTCAAGATCAGCGACACCCACTATGCAGCTACATGGCTGCTGGACCCCCGCGCACCCAAGGTGGACATGCCGCCTGAGCTTGCTCAGCGCATTGCCCGCATGCGTGCCGAGGCAGAAAAGATCAAGGAGGCGGAATAAATGGCAGAACAGAATGCTGCTCCGCTGCTGAAGGTCGAGGGCCTGAAGCAGTATTTCCGCGTGAGCAAGAGCTATACCGTCAAGGCTGTGGACAATGTCAGCTTTGAGATCTATCCCGGCGAGACCTATGGTCTGGTGGGCGAGTCCGGTTCCGGCAAGTCCACCATCGGCCGCAGCGTCATCCGCCTGTATGACCCCACTGCCGGCAAGATCACCTTTGACGGGCAGGATATCAGCGGCAGGCTGAACCACAGCCAGAACAACACCCTGCGCACCCAGATGCAGATGATCTTTCAGGACCCTATGGCATCCCTGAACCCCCGCAAAAAGGTGGAGGATATCATCGGCGAGGGTCTGGACATCCACCACATGTACAAGACCCGCGAAGAGCGCCGCGAAAAGGTGGAGAAAATTCTGGCCAAGGTGGGCCTTGCGCCCGAACATGCCGAGCGTTATCCCCACCAGTTCTCTGGCGGCCAGCGCCAGCGCGTGGGCATTGCCCGCGCCCTCATCATGAACCCCAAGCTCATCATCGCAGATGAGTGCATCTCGGCGCTGGATGTGTCCATTCAGGCACAGGTGGTCAACCTGATGAAGGATATCCAGCAGGAGACCGGCACGGCCTACCTGTTCATTGCGCATGACCTTTCCATGGTCAAGTACATCTCGGACCGCATCGGCGTGCTGCATCTGGGCCACCTGCTGGAGACGGGTACGACCGAAGAGATCTTCGAGAATCCCATCCACCCCTACACCCGCAGCCTGCTGTCGGCCATCCCGCTGCCGAATCCGGTGGTGGAAAAACGCCGCGTGGCTGAGACCTACGACTATGCATCTTCCGGCATCGACTACAATAAGGGCACCGATCACCTTGTGAGCGGCAGCCACTATGTCAAGTGCACCGACGAAGAGTTTGCAAAATGGTGCAGATAAGAACAAAATGAGAAAGGCATCTGCGACGCTGTTTCGTTGACCGAAACCGCTGCAGATGCCTTTTGTTTGTCATGAACTGCATCCGACACCTTTTGACATTCCTATGCGCTGGGACCCGCAAAGGGAACTGACGGTTAGGGCCTTACGGGTTGCGTTTGCTGATTTTTCCGCAGCCCCTTGGCAGGGCTTTGAAAAATCAGAACGCTGTCCCAACAACTCCTCCCTGTTTCGGCCGCAGGCCGCGGTCGTCGTCGTTGCTGTTCAAGTCTTGGCTGGCCCTCAGAACGGCATCCGACACCTTTTGACATTCCTATGCGCTGGGACCCGCGCACTAAACAACAGCCCACCGGGCTGTTGTTTGCCCCGCCCATGGCGGTGCTGTGCTGTTCAAGTCTTGGCTGGCAACAAAAAAGAGCACCCCGATGGGTGCTCTTTTTTGTTATGGGCCAGCCAGGACTTGAACCCGGGACCAAGCGGTTATGAGCCGCCAGCTCTGACCAACTGAGCTACTAGCCCGCATATTCTGCGCTGCGGCACTTACAAGTATACCAAAAACAGCGCAAAATGAAAAGCATTTACACAAAACTTTATTTGGTGCGGTGGGCATCCAGCTTTTGCTGCATAAAACGATCAAGCATTTCCTGCGGGAACAGCGGCTCCTTGTAGCCAAAGGCCTCGCGGATGAAGATCAGGGTCACTACGGTCTGACGACCGGGGTCCAGCCGGAGGGTATACAGGGTGTCCAGCGGCTGCTGGGTGGGCTGGTGCAGGGTGAGATGCATCAGAAAGCCGCCGTCCTTTTCCCGGCAGCACTCGTACACGAACTCGTCGGTGTCCCTGTGCTCGTCCAGCCGGTCGAAGCACTCGTCCAGCGGCAGGTCGGTGCGGAACTCCGAAAGGCCGGCGGGGCCGTACTGGCTGCGGCGGGTATTCTCGCGCCGGGACAAAAGAAAAACGATCACGCCAAGCACGGCGGCAAGCAGGACAATGGAAACTGCGGCGTTCATGAAGATCCTCCTGAAGAGTTTTTCTTATTGTAACACAACCCGCATACTTTTGTGCTATAATATTTTTAATTCTTTGAAAATTTTGTCAGGAGCCTGCGCACTGCTGCAGGCGGGAGGAACACAATGAAGCTCAAATTTACACGCAAGACCTGGTACTTTTTCCTGCTGGCGGCAGCGGCAATGTCCATGCTGGGCGGCTTTGCCGTGCTGGGCGGCATGGATTTTTCGGGGCTGGAACTGATCGTGTTCTGCATCACCGGCATTGCAGTGCTGTTTTTGGCCGCACAGAAGGGTGCTCCCGCCAAGGATAAGCGCAGCTACACGCTGGTGTTCGTGCTGCTGATGCTCAGCAAGCTGGCTGCAGGCGGCTGGGCGGGCGACCTGTGCTCGGCACTGGTGTGGCCGGGCCTGCTTGCCATCGAGTACGGCCACGGCAGGCCCATCCAGCGCCCGCTGCAGCTGGTGTGCATCTCGGAAGCGCTGCGCCTTTTGTTCTGGCTGCTGACGAAGTATGCGGGCATGAGCGCCCTTGCCTTCTGGACGAACATCATGTTCGTGCTGCTGGCCTGCGCCCGCGGCTGGGCAGCGCTTGTGCTGTATAAGACCCAGGAGGAGACCCTGTGACTCAGCGGCGCAAGTCCAAAAAAACGGAAGCGGAACCGCGCCGTGTGAACCGGCGCACCTTTCTGGCGGGGGCCGGTGCTGCTGCCTGTGTGGGTGCGGGGCTGTGGCTGCGCAGAAAAATGTTTTCCAAACGGGACAAAACGAAAGCGGAAAAACAGTCTGTTGAGAATCCTGCCCTGCCTGCAGGCGAGTGGCGGGCCGTATGGGTGAGCTATCTGGAATGGACAGCAATGGATTTTTCCTCGGCGGATGCCTTCCGCGCCGGGTGCGTGCAAATGCTGGAAAACTGCGCGGGCCTTGGGCTGAACACGGTGCTTGCGCAGGTGCGGCCCTTCGGGGATGCACTTTACAAAAGCCAGCTGTTCCCGTGGAGCCACCTGTGCACCGGCGTGCAGGGGCAGGACCCCGGTTTTGACCCGCTGGACATCCTTTTGCAGGAGGCCCACGGGCGCGGCCTTTCGGTGGAAGCGTGGCTGAATCCCTACCGGCTGCGGTCCTCTGCAGCCATGCCGCCGAATCTGGCAGAGAACAACCTTGCCAACACCCACCCGGAATGGGTGTGTGCAGTGGGCGACGGGCTGTATCTGAACCCGGCCGAGCCTGCAGCGGCGGACTATGTGGTGCAGGGCGTGGCCGAGCTTTTGCGGAACTACGCGGTGGATGGCATCCACTTTGACGATTATTTTTACCCTACGACCGAAGAAAGCATCGATGCGGCGCAGTTTGCGGCCAGCGGTGCGGCAGACCTTGCAGCATGGCGGCGGCAGAACGTGACCGCCTTGGTCAAGAAAGTGTACGACACGGTGAAGGCTGCAGACCCGACGCTGCGCTTTGGCATCGCTCCGCAGGGGAATCCCGACAACGACCTCAACAGCCAGTACAGCGATGTGACGACGTGGCTGGCTGCGGGCGGGGAAGAACAGGTGGTGGATTATCTCTGCCCGCAGATCTACTGGGGCTATGGCTACACGCTGCAGAGCGGCAGCATCCGCTTTGCCTTTGAGAACATCGTGCCCGCGTGGCTGGCGTACCCGCGCGCAGAGGGCGTGGCGCTCTATTTTGGCTTGGGCGCGTACCGCGTGGGCGCAGGTGACGGCGGCGCAAACCCGGACAGCGTGAGCGGCTGGAGCACCGGCGATGTGCTGGCCCGGCAGGTGCAGGACCTGCGCAGTCAGAACGCGGGCGGCTGGGCGCTGTACCGATACGGCAGTCTGTTTGGTGCAGGTGCGCCGGAGCAGGCCGCTGCCGAGTGTGCTGCCCTGCGGACGGTCACTGGCAAAGAAACGTAAAATCAGGCGGCAAACCGCACAAAAAGAAAAGCCCCGGCGGGGCTTTTCTTGCAGTACGGCACAGGACAAACGTCTTGTACAGCGCCGGAAAATGCGGTATACTATATCTGTATCTGCTCTGTACAAGAACAGGGCGGAGGGATGAAAAACAAAGAGAAGCGCATTGCTTCGTGAGGAAACGTATGAAGATGAAAAAAAGGATCGTTGTGCTGCTGATGGCGCTGGTGCTTGCAGTGGGCCTGACCGGCTGCAAGGACACCCTGAAGAGCATCGTGCACAAGGCAGCGGGCACTTCGGACGAAGTGCAGGAAGAGGACACTACCCGCTGGGCCGACCAGACCAGTGATCCGCTGATCATTCAGGGCATTGCAGACTCCTCGGCCAAGTTTGCCACGGCCACGGCGGATGGCTGCCTGTATGCAGTGTTCAACGGCATCTGGAGCCGCCAGACCAGCTACTTTACCGTGCCCTCCGGCACGCTGAGCATTATGGGCTGCGGCACGGCTGAGGGTACCCAGCGGTTCAAGGTGGCCGTGTGGAAAAAGGTGGACGGCGGCGCAGAGTATATGACCGACAGCACCTATTATATCTGCACCGACGGCACCAACTACCGCTGCACCATCTCCGGGCTGGATCCGGCGGCGCAGTACCGTGTGACCATCTCCTATGACTCCAGCAAGTACTACCTGTACGGCCTGCTGAAGGTGGAGGGCATTGGCTGATGAACACACAAACCAAGAACTCTCTGCTTTTGCTGCTGTGCTCCTTTATTTGGGGCACGGCCTTTGTGGCTCAGAGCGCCGGTTCCGGCATGGGAGCCTACAGCTTTCTGGCCGGGCGCAGCTGGCTGGCTGTACTGGTGCTGATCCCTACGGTGATGGTGTTTGATGCCATCCGCCGCAAAAGCGGCACCGATGCAAAGCCCAAGACCGCTGCCGAGAAGAAAAAGCTGCTGGCGGCAGGCCTTGTGTGCGGCACCCTTCTGTTTACTGCTTCCGCTGCACAGCAGATCGGCATTACCATCAATCCGTCCACGGCAAAGGCCGGCTTCCTGACCGCCATGTACGTGGTGCTGGTGCCGGTGTTCGGCCTGTTTCTGGGCCGCAAGGGAAGCGCGCAGCTGTGGGTGAGCATGGCGGTGGCCGTGTTGGGCCTGTACCTGCTGTGCATGAAAAACGGCTTTGGTAGCATCGAGTCCAGCGACTGGCTCCTGCTGAGCTGTGCGGTGCTGTTCAGCTTCCAGATCATTGCGGTGGACCACTTTTCCCCGCAGGTGGACGGCGTGCGGCTGAGCCTTGCCGAATTTCTGGTGGTGTCGGTGGAAAGCACCGCTGCGGCTCTGCTGTTCGAGACACCTTCCGCAGCGCAGTTCGCGGAGAATGCGCTGCCGATCCTCTACTGCGGCATCATGTCCAGCGGCGTGGCCTACACCCTGCAGATCCTGGGCCAGCGGGATCTGAACCCTGCCATTGCCAGCCTGATCATGTGTCTGGAGAGCGTGTTCAGCGCACTGGGCGGCTGGCTGCTGCTCGGCCAGAGCCTTTCCGCGCGGGAAGTCTTTGGCTGCGTGCTGATCTTTGCTGCCGTGGTGCTGGCCCAGCTGCCGCTGGAAATGCTGCACCGGGCAAAAAAGACTACCTGACCTCATGGCGGGCAGAAAGCAGGAGACACAGCTGCGCACGGCAGGCGGCATCCAATACGAGCTGACCCGCAAACGGGTCAAGAACCTGAACATCCGTGTGCGGGAGGATGGCACCGTGGCGGTGAGCATCCCCCTGCGGACAAGTGCAGAAGCGGCAGATTGTTTTGTGGCCGCACGCGCCGACTGGGTGCAGCAGGCCCGGGAACGTGCCATGCGGCGCGCAGCGCAGGAAGCGTGGCCTCTGCCGGATAAGGAAACAGCGCTGGCCTATTTTACGGCCATGAGCGATAAGGTCTACCCGGCCTTTGCCGGAGTGCTGGGCGGGCACAAGCCTGTTATCAAAGTGCGCAGCATGACCAGCCGGTGGGGCGTGTGCTTTATGGCAAAGCGGCAGATCACCTTTGCGCTGCAGCTGTATCATATGCCCCCGGCGGCGCAGATCTATGTGGTAGTGCATGAGTACTGCCACTTTTTGCAGCCCAACCACAGCCCGGCGTTCTGGGCCGAGGTGGCAAAGCTGCTGCCGGACTGGAAAGCCCGGCAGCAGCTTTTAAAGTGACTAAATAGTGGGAAAGCGGATGCGGGCGGTCACAGACCGGCCCGCATCCGAATTGTAAAACAGGAGGGAAGTTCCCTTGGAAAACGAAAAAAAGTCCGGCGATAAATATTCAAAGCTTGCCGGCAACACATTGATCTTTGCAATTTCCAGCTTCTCGTCAAAGCTGCTCACCCTAATCGTCCAGCCGTTCCTGACCTATGCAATGGCGGAGATCTCCGATCTGGGCCTTTCCAAGATCCTGAGCCAGTACGCGAACCTGCTCATCCCGTTCGTGTCCATGGGCATGTCCAACGCCATCATCCGCTTTGGTCTGGACAAGGGCAACAGCGAAAAACAGGTGTTCACCAACGGCCTGCTGACCATTCTGGGCGGCTTTGGCATTCTGGTGCTGTGCTGGCCCATTGCGCAGTTCCTGCCCGATATGGCACAGTACGGCCTGCTCATTTACATCTATGTGCTCATGAGCTGCCTGCGCACCCTGTGCACCCAGTTCGTGCGCAGCCGCCAGTGGAACAAGCTGGTGGCCGTGGACGGCGTGCTGTGCACCGTGGCCACCATGGCTTTCTACGTGCTGTATCTTGTGGGCTTCAAGTGGGGTGCCAACGGCTACCTGCTGGCCATCATCAGCGGCGACCTTTCCAGTGTGCTGTTCCTGATGTTCACCGGCAAGCTGTGGAACTATGTGGAGCTGAAGGGCATCAACAAGGATCTGTGGAAGCAGATGCTGCGCTTCTCGCTGCCCATGATCCCGGCACAGATCAGCTTCTGGATCATCAACGCATCCGACCTGTTCTTTGTGCGTGAGATGTGCAACGGCCTGGACGGCCGCGACGGCAATGCATGGAGCGGCCTGCTTTCAACCGGCTATTTCCTGCCCACCATCCTTACTACGCTGGGCCTGATCTTCTACGATGCATGGCAGCTCTCCGCTGTGACCGAGGAAGAGGGCCGCGCAAAGTTCTTTACCAAAATTTTCCGCACCTATTCCAGTGTGCTGTTCTGCTGCGCAGCCGGTATCATCTGGCTGTGCCGCCCGGTGATGCACATTATGAAGTCCAACTACTACTACGCATGGCACTTTGTGCCCTTCCTTGTCATGGCTTCCACCTGCAGCTGCTTCAACCAGTTCATGAACAGCGTGTATGTGGTGAATAAAAAGTCCACCCGCAGCATGATCACCATGATGGCGGGTGCTGTGAGCAACTGCATCATGAACTACTTCTTCATCAAGTGGTGGGGGCCTGTGGGCGCTACCTATGCGTCCTTCCTTGGCCTTGCGCTGGTGTTCACCCTGCGCGCCATCGATGCCCACCGCATGATCGGGATGCAGGTGCATCCGGGCCGCGTGCTGGTGAACGCCGCCGCGCTGGTGATCGAAGCCTTTGTGCTGCTGGCCGAAACGCCGCTCTATGGCCTGTGGACCGGCATCATCACGGCGCTGATCATCCTGTACAACTTTGCAGGCGTGTGGGCCATGGCCCGTGTCCTGCTGCCCAAGCTTCTGGGCCGCCGCGGCAAGGCACTGGTAAATGTGATCGACGGCTGGATCGCACCCAAGAAAGCATAATAGCATAACTGAAAATAAACGCAGAAAGTCCCCAGAACGCTGGTTCCGGGGACTTTTTCAGCAATCGGGAAAACTTTCAGTGCCGGGCATTTTTGCCGGTCAGGCTGGCAAAAGCGCCGCCAGCCATTAGGGCAAAAAGTACCGCCATTCCTCAGAATGACGGTAAAACGGATGCGGCAGATCAGGCAAGATGCTTTTCCAGCCAGCTGCCGATATCTTCAAACACTTCCTGATGGTTCGTTTCCACCAGCAGTTCATGCCGGGCACCGGGGTACAGCTTGCACTCAATGTTCTGCACACCGGCATCTTTCAGGCTCTGGATGGCGCGCTGCACGCCCTTGCCCTGTTCGCCCACCGGGTCGGCGTCACCGGCCAAGAACAGCAGCGGCAGGCCTTTGGGCATCTTTGCAAGGAACGCCGGGTCGTGCAGGCGCAGGATGCCGCTGAACATGCTGTAGTAGGCGTTCAGCGTAAAGGTAAAGGTGCAGCGTTCGTCAGCCAGATATTTGTCCACCTCGGCCTGATCGCGGTTGAGCCAGTCGTGGGTGGTGCGGCCCTCCAGCCCTTTGTTGTAGCCCATAAAGGACATGTTGGCCACGAACTTGCTGCGGTACTGCCAGCCATGAAAGACCGCCAGCACCCGGCAGAGGGTCTTGGCAAACTGCACCAGCGCTTTGGGCTGGAAGCCGGTGCCCATGATGATGGCTCCGTCCAGCTCATGGCCGTATTCGCACAAATACTGCCGGGCATAGAACGAACCCATGCTGTGCCCCAGCAGAAAATAAGGCACGCCCGGGTACAGCTCTTTGGTGCGCACGGTCATGGCGTGCAGGTCGGCCAGAACGGCGCGGTTGCCGTCCGGCTCGGCAAAGTAGCCGTAGTCCGCTTTGGTGCGGATGGAGCCGCCGTGGCCCAAATGGTCGTGGCCGGTAACAAGGATGCCCCGCCCGGCCAGATATTCCGCCAGCGGCTTGTAGCGGTCAATAAATTCCACCATGCCGTGGGACAGCTGCAGAACCGCCTTTACTTCACCCTCCGGCACACAGCGGAAGGCATGCAAAGTCCGCCCCGGCACAGTGGACGGGACGGTGAAATCGATCATCTGGCTCATAGCAGAGCCTCCTTTTTGTGTGTTTTACAGTGCACCGATCTTGCGGCGGCAGGCCGGGCAGATGCAGTAGCCCGCAAACTGCACCGAAGACTCATCCACCTCGCCGCAGAAATCGCAGCTGCCGGCGGGCCGATGCTTTTTGAGCACGATGGAGTCGCCATCCACAAAGATCTCCAGCTTGGTGTCAGTGTCCAGATGCATACTGGTGCGCAGCTCCTTGGGCAGAACGATGCGGCCCAGCGCGTCGATGCCGCGGACGATACCGGTACTTTTCATAGTATACCAATCTCCTTCATTCATTTTCCTGTAGCAGCCAATCCATGACACAACAGGAAAATTGTTCCAATCTCGATATACTCAGTATACAAAAAATAACATGGTTCGTCAATGATTGCGTGACATTTCGACAAAAAACACCCTTTTATGCAACTTCTTCCGGCTTGTTCTCCACACGGGCGCTGGTGCGTCCCTCGGGACGGATCTCTCCAGCGGCAGTCAGTGCGATCTTGGTCAGCGTGGGGCCTGCCAGCTCATACACCAGCACCGAGAACAGCACCACTATACTATCCGCCCAGATAAAAAGCAACCGGAATATGGAGACCCGGCAAAGAGTTCCGGTCGGGCAAATAAAAGAAACTCCTTCCGTCATCGCTGCGCGATGCCACCTCCCTCACGGAGGGAGGCTCTGGCGAGAAGGAGAAGTGTTCCATTCTGCCAAAGGCTCCCTCTTTGAGGGAACTGGCACGGCGTAAGACGTGACGGAAGGAGTAAATTCCAAAGAATCAGTTGAACTTGAAGATCTTGCGCAGCTGGCGGTACACGCCCAGCGTGAGCTTGTCGCCGCCGGGGAACTTCAGGTCGGTCAGACCGCCCAGATTGTAGCGCACGGCGCGGTAAACGCCGGTGCTTACGTGATCCTTGAGGTACTGCCACAGCCCGGTGCGCTTGGCCTTTGCCTCGTCGCTGCCGTCCAGCAGCAGGAAGATGTCGCTCACGGCCATCATCACGGACAGATAGTGCACCATGTAGGCGTGCAGACGTTTCTGATCCTTCAGCTCATCCAGATCCTGACAGTCGATCATGTGCCTGGTGACCCGCAGCTGCTGATCCACCCGCTTTACCATGATGCTCTCGTTCACGCTCTGGTCGGCACGGCCGATGAAGTAGCGGTACAGATCCAGATCCATGTAGTACATGCTCTTGACATAGGGCAGGGGCTGGTAGACAAAGATGTTGTCCACATAGAAGGTGTGCTTGGGCAGCACCATGCCGCACTTGCGCAGCACCTCGGTGCGGTACATCACCGAGTGCATCAGGATGTTCTGGTCCGGGCGGAAGTGGCCCACATGGGTCCAGTTGAACAGGCGGTTCTGCGGGAACACGTTGGTGTAGCGCACGGTCAGGGTGGTGTTGTCCTCCACATGCTCGTACACGTAGTTGCAAATCATCATGTCAGGCGCGGTGCCGCGGGCCACCAGAGTGGTCAGGCGGGCCAGAACCTTTTTCAGGGCATCAGTGTCCAGCCAGTCATCGCTGTCCACTACCTTATAGTACAGGCCGGTGGCGTTGCGGATGCCCTGATTGACGCCCTCACCGTGGCCGCCGTTCTCCTGATGGATGGCCTTGACAATGGTGGGATATTTGGCGGCGTACTCGTCGCAGATGGCCGGGGTATCGTCCTTCACGGAACCGTCGTCCACAAGGATGATCTCGGCCTGCTCTCCGGCAGAAAGCAGGGTCTCGACGCAATGGCGCATATATGCCGCCGAGTTGTAGCACGGAACGGCAAAGGTGATGAGTTTCTGCTGCATAAGATGATTGCTCCTTTTTCTATCAACAGTCGGCGCATAAAAACGCCGGACATGGAGTTATGTGCTCCTATTATATCATTTTCGCGCCTGAAAAGCTATCATTTGCAAAAAAATTACCTTTGACATTTCGTGCTTTTTGCCGAAAAAACGGCTCTGCACCTGCGCAAAAGCCCGGCTTTTGTGGTATACTGATATGGTTTTGAAGACATTGCGCAGAAAAAAACCTATTCTATGATACGGAGGAACCCATGGAAAACCCGCACTCGATCTTAAAAAAGGTATTCGGCTACGACAGTTTCCGCCCGGGGCAGGAGGAGATCGTCCGGCGGCTGCTGGACGGGCAGGATGTGCTGGCGGTGATGCCCACCGGTGCGGGTAAATCCATCTGCTATCAGGTGCCGGCGCTGCTGCTGCCGGGCATTACCATCGTGGTGTCGCCGCTGGTCAGCCTGATGAAGGATCAAGTGGGGGCGCTGGTGCAGGCGGGCGTGGCGGCGGCGTTTCTGAACAACAGCCTCACCGACAACCAGAAGGCCCTGATGCTGCGCCGCGCCCGGGAGGGCTGGTACAAGATCATCTATGTGGCACCGGAGCGGCTGGAAATGCCCGGCTTCCAGCGGTTTGCGCAGGAACGGCCCATCAGCATGGTGACGGTGGACGAGGCCCATTGCATCAGCCAGTGGGGACAGGACTTCCGGCCCAGCTACCTGCGCATCAAAGCCTTTGTGGACAGCCTGCCCAGCCGTCCGGTGGTGGGCGCGTTCACAGCCACGGCTACTGCCCATGTGCGGGATGACATCCGGGAACAGCTGGCCTTGCAGAAGCCCTATGAGGTGACCACCAGCTTTGACCGTCCCAACCTCTATTTTGAGACCCGGCGCGCTCTGCCCAGCCAGAAGCCGAAGGAGCTGCTGGACCTTGTGCTGAAAGAGGGCGACAACGCGGGCATCGTCTACTGCAGCACCACAAAGCAGGTGGATGAGACTGCCCGCCTGCTGCAGAGCCGCGGTATCCGGGCTGCGGCCTACCATGCCAAGCTGGATGCGGATACCCGGCGGAAGAATCAGGACGATTTCCTCTATGACCGGGTGCAGATCATGGTAGCCACCAATGCCTTCGGCATGGGCATCGACAAGCCCAACGTACGGTTCGTGATCCACTATAACATGCCCAAGGATGTGGAAAGCTATTATCAGGAGGCCGGGCGTGCAGGCCGCGATGGACAGCCCGCCCGGTGCACGCTGCTCTATTCCGGCACCGATGTGCGCACCATCCGCTTCTTTATTGAAAAGGAGATGGAGGCAGACAACGGCCTGCCCGCCGATGTAAAGGCCGAAGCTGCCCGCAAGGCCGAGGAACGGCTCAAGTACATGACATTTTATTCCACCACGCAGGACTGTCTGCGTGGCTTTCTGCTGCATTACTTCGGCGAAGCTGCACCAAAGAAATGTGGCAACTGCTCCTGCTGTCTGGCCGCAGAGCAGGAAGCGCAGCTGCAGGTGGAGTATTCCCGGCGGCGCGCGGCGGATAATGCCCGCCGCCTGACCGAGAAGCCGCGCCGCACAAAGGCGGTGGCAGGCGAGCTGAGCGAGTTTGACGAAAAGCTGCTGAATGCCCTCTATGCGCAGCGCAAGCGGCTGGCCGGAAAGCAGAATATCCCGGCCTTTATGGTGTTCAGCGATGCCACCCTGCGGGAAATGGTGGAGAAGAAGCCGCTGAGCACCGATGAACTGCTGAATATCAGCGGTGTGGGCGAGAAGAAAGCCGCCCGCTACGGCAATGCCTTCCTGCGCATCATCGAGGATGCGGTGGGCAGCAGAGAGTAAAACAAAAAAGAAAGCGTCCAGTTTTCCACACGTTCCGTTCAGGAAGTGGAAAACCGGACGCTCTTTTCTGTTATGTTTATTTTTCCATAGTATGGGTGGCGAACACCTTTTCGTCCTCCCACCACACGGGCTGACCGGCGGCAAGGGTCTTTTTCACATCCAGCAGACGCTGGTTGCTGCTGCCGCGGAACCGCAGGGAGATATCGTGTTTTGCCTGCACGAACTCGCCGTCCACCAGCACATCCAGCAGGCTCAGCAGCTCGTCGGTGACTTCACACCGGGCAAGGTTTGGCTCTTTGCCGGTCAGCTGTTCCCAGGTGTAGCCGGAATAGCACCATACCGTTTTATTCGGGTACAGGGCCTTGAAGTTGCGCACGAAGGGCAGCAGCTCCCGCTGATTTTCCGGCTCCATGGGTTCGCCGCCCAGCAGCGATAGGCCCGCGATATAGTCCGGCTGGCAGGAAGCAAACACTTCGTTGCGGGTGGCTTTATCGAAGGGCTGGCCGTAATGAAAATCCCACGCCACGGCGTTGAAGCACCCCGGGCAGTGGTGGCGGCAGCCGGACACGAACACGCTGGTGCGCACCCCCGGGCCGTTGGCAATGTCATAGTATTTGATGGTTGCATAGTTCATAGCTTCATTTCAAGCTGGCTCGCCCTCTCCGTCACCTGCGGTGCCACCTCTCCCAAAGGGAGAGGCCTTGGCAAATCGGCAAAGTTTGCCGTACTGCCAAAGGCTCCCACTTTGGAGGAGCTGGCAAAACCGCAAGGTTTTGACTGAGAGGGCGAGGGCGCTTTCCTTTATGCAAAAATTACAGATGCAGCACGCGGTCCTTGATCTCCTGCGTGCGGCCCTGATTCCAGAATTGGGTGCCGATATAGCCACAGGTGCGGCGGGCAACGTTCAGCTTGTTCTGGTCGCGGTTGCCGCACTTGGGGCACTCCCACACCAGCTTGCCGTCATCCTCCACGATTTTGATCTCGCCGTCATAGCCGCACACCTGACAGTAATCCGACTTGGTGTTCAACTCCGCATACATGATGTTGTCGTAGATGAACTGCAGCACGCTCATGACGGCTTCCAGATTGTCCTGCATGTTGGGCACTTCCACATAGCTGATGGCACCGCCCGGAGACAGGCGCTGGAAGTCGGATTCAAACTTCAGCTTGGTGAAGGCATCAATCTGCTCCGACACATGCACATGGTAGCTGTTGGTGATATAATTCTTGTCGGTAATACCGGGCACGATGCCAAAACGCTTCTGCAGACACTTGGCGAACTTGTAGGTGGTAGATTCCAGCGGGGTGCCGTAGAGGGAGTAGTCGATGTTCTCGGCCTTTTTCCACGCGTTGCACTTGTCGTTCATGTGCTGCATCACGCTCAGAGCAAAGGGCTTTGCACCGGCATCGGTGTGGCTCTTGCCGGTCATATACTTCACGCACTCATACAGACCGGCATAGCCCAGACTGATGGTGGAGTAGCCGCCGAACAGCAGCTTGTCGATCTTTTCGCCCTTCTTCAGTCGGGCCAGTGCGCCGTACTGCCACAGGATGGGTGCGGCATCGCTGGGAGTGCCCAGCAGCCGCTTGTGCCGTGCCTGCAGTGCGCGGTGGCACAGGGCCAGACGCTCGTCGAAGATCTTCCAGAACTTCTCAAAGTTGCCCTTGGAGGAGAGTGCCACATCCACCAGATTGATGGTGACAACGCCCTGATTGAACCGGCCGTAGTACTTGGGCTTGCCGGTCTCGGGGTCCACATAGGGGGTCAGGAAGCTGCGGCAGCCCATGCAGGTGTAGCAGTGGCCTTCGCCGTTTTTGTCCACCTTGAGCTCCAGCATCTTCTTTTCGGAGATATAGTCGGGCACCATGCGCTTTGCAGTGCACTTTGCGGCCAGCTCGGTCAGATAATAGTAGGGAGTGCCGGGGCGGATGTTGTCCTCTTCCAGCACATAGATCAGCTTGGGGAAGGCGGGGGTGATCCACACACCGGCCTCGTTCTTCACGCCCTGATAGCGCTGGCGGATGGTCTCCTCAATGATGATGGCGAGGTCGGCTTTCTCCTGCGCGTTGCGGGCTTCACCCAGATACATGAACACGGTGATGAAGGGGGCCTGACCATTGGTGGTCATCAGCGTGACCACCTGATACTGGATAGTCTGCACACCGCGGTTGATCTCGCTGCGCAGGCGGCGCTCTACGATCTCCTTCTTGCGCTCAGCAGAAACGTCCAGACCGGCCATTTCCACTTCTACCTCAGCGGCGATCTTCTTGCGGGAGACATCCACAAAGGGGGCGAGGTGGGTCAGGCTGATGCTCTGGCCGCCGTACTGGTTGGATGCCACCTGTGCAATGATCTGGGTGGCGATGTTGCAGGCGGTGGAGAAGCTGTGAGGCTTTTCAATATAGGTGCCGGAAATGACGGTGCCGTTCTGCAGCATGTCCTCCAGATTCACCAGATCGCAGTTGTGCATGTGCTGGGCAAAGTAGTCGGAATCGTGGAAGTGGATCAGGCCCTCCTGATGGGCCTTGACGATCTCCGGGTCCAGCAGCAGACGGGCGGTCAGATCTTTGGAGATCTCACCGGCCATATAGTCACGCTGTACGCTGTTCACGGTGGGGTTCTTGTTGGCGTTCTCCTGCTTGACCTCTTCGTTCTGACACTCGATCAGGCTCAGGATGCGCTCATCGGTGGTGTTGGTCTGGCGCTTCAGGCTCTGCACATAGCGGTAGGTGATGTAGTGCCGGGCCACATCATGTGCCTTGATGTCCATGAGCTGGTTCTCCACCATATCCTGCACTTCTTCCACGCTGACGGCGCGGTTCAGCGCCTGACACTGGTCGGTAACAGCAGCGGCGATCTGGGTGATCTGGTCCTTGGTCAGACGGCTCTGGCCGCTCACAGAATCACTGGCCTTAGTAACAGCGGTGATGATCTTGGTGATATCAAAGGGGACCTCTGCACCGTTGCGTTTGATGATCTTCATCGGCTCTCCTCCTTAACAAATAAAGCACAGTGTGAACGGGTATCTCTTACAATAAGAGATACCCGTTTTGCGCACACGATATCCAACAAACTGAATGTAGCTCTATTCTATCACTATCTAGTGGCAAGTCAAGGAAAATACCACTACATTTTGCGTTTTGGAGTTTTAGCCAAAATTCATGGATAATTTTCAGGATAAAATCTGAGCCAAGACCTCTTGACAACGCACACCCGTTTCCGAGGTGTAATATCGCAAAATATTATACGGCGAAAGCTTATAATACATTATATAAGCACAGAGAAAAGGCATTCGTGCCAAGCTGCACCAAAGCAGCTGCGGCGCATATACCTCACGGTCAGATGCCGTTTCCGGTCATGCACAAAAAAGAATGGAAAAAAGTTGTCAAAAAGTGTTGACAAGGAGGCGGGGGTGTGGTATTATACTTGAGCGCCAAGCGCTGAGGCAAAAGAATGACTTCCGAAGCCTCAGCGGGAAGCCCTTGAAAAGAACCAATAGACGCGGAAAACACCGGTTGACACTGAGATGCTTGAAGCGCTCCAAGTTCAGAAAGTTCAAAAGCTTCTAAAAATAAGGCTTGACAAAAAACCACTTCGGTGGTAAAATAAACAGGTCGTCA
>NZ_QVGZ01000001.1:742106-743100 GCF_003603345.1 Faecalibacterium sp. AM43-5AT | reverse complement strand
TGTTTATCCAAGGGCTGACCATCGACTGGAACAGAGTTCGCCCATACAATTATGTTCGTCAGATTCCTGCCATCAGTGGAATCGACACTTTTACATTCCATAAGCCCATTACGTTCTTTGTTGGCGAAAATGGAAGTGGAAAATCTACGCTTCTGGAAGCAATCGCTGTTGCTTACGGCTTCAACGCAGAGGGTGGAACGAAGAACTATTCATTTTCCACATACAACTCCCATTCGGAACTATGTGAGGCTATGACGATTTCCAAGGGGTATCGCAGACCAAAGTTCGGGTATTTTCTCCGAGCAGAGAGTTTCTATAATGTAGCCACCAAGGAAATCGACTATTCCGATGACGATCATCCCTCCAAAGGCTATCACCAAAAATCACACGGTGAAAGTTTCCTCGCCATTGCGCAGGACTACATGGGTGCAGATGGAGTCTATATTTTTGACGAGCCGGAAGCCGCTTTATCCCCGCAGCGGCAGCTCACGTTACTGATCAACATTTATCGGTGTGCCCAAGAAGGGGCGCAATTCATTATCGTATCACATTCACCCATTCTCCTCGGAATGCCTGATGCTGAGATTTTTAGCTTCGACAATGGCACGATTCATCCTTGTCAGTATGAAGATACGGACAGCTACGTTATCACCAAAACATTTGTAAATAATCGGCAGCATTTTTTGAACCAGCTTCTGAACGAAGAAACGTAATGCCGGGAAAGGACATTCCATATGAATGATTCTACGTTGAAAGAGCTTTGGCAGCAGGTCGCTGAAAAGAAAAGCTGCGAAGCAAAGCAGAAAGAACTGACCGCCCAGAGAGATACGCTTGCTGACCGCCTGAAAAAGCTGGAAAAATCCAAGCTGGCAGAGCAGGCTGATGTGGACCGTCTGGAGGGACACAGCCTTGCCGCATTTTTCTATCAGGTCATCGGAAAGATGGATGAAAAGCTGGACAAAGAACGGCAGGAAGCCTATGCAGCCCGTGTCAA